>NZ_JAAOMA010000060.1:0-24505 GCF_011602385.1 Chromobacterium fluminis
AGAAATCAGGGTGTTTGTGAGCCTTGCCAACCATAGGGACGGAAATGAGTGAGTCAACATGAGCGAAGTATGAGCAAGATTCGCACCATGAAAAATGCCGTTCACTTGCTTAAGTGAACGGCATTAGCCGTGAAGGCGGGCTTTTTTTTTGCGCCGGTGAACTCAAGCGGGCAGGAAGGCGGTGGCCTCGATCTCGAACAGCATGCCGTCCAAGGCCAGCCGCTGCACCGGGATCAGCGTGCAGGTCGGCGTTGGCAGCGAGCCCCAGGCAGCGTTCAGCAGCGCGCCGAAGGCGTGCAGCCTCGCTTCGCTGTGATCGACGATCAATACCGTCAGCTTGGCGACGTGGGCGAGATCGGCGCCGCCGGCGGCCAAGGCGGCGCGCAGATTGGCCAAGGCTTGGCGTACTTGCGCCTCGAAGCCGTCTGCCAGCTCGCCGGCGGCGTTTTCGCCACCCTGGCCGGCCACCAGCAACATGCGGCTGCCGGCATCGACGATGGCCAGATGGGAATAGCCATTGGGAGCCGGATCGTAGAGGCCGGCGGGATTGCTCAGGCGGAAGGGGACTGCTTTGCTCATCTGCTTTCTCCTGGTGGCTTGCAGGGCGGCACAGCGCGCCGCCCTGGGGTCAGCGGGTCAGCGGGTTTGCGCGGCGGCGACGGTTGGGCTTTGCATCGCCTCGGCGTAGCCCTGCGGCGCGAAGCGGCGGGTCAGCACCAGCAGGCTGGCGATCAACAGCGCCAGGCACAGCCAGGCCAGATTGAAGCTGGAGGTGGCGTCGCGTATCCAGCCGGCGGCGAAGGGCGCCAACGCGGCGATCAGATAGCCGATCCCCTGCACGAAAGCCGACAGTTGGCCGGCGTTGCGCGCGTCTTCGTAGTGGTGCAGGGTCAGAATCATGGTCAGCGGGAACAGGCCGCCCACGCCCAGGCCCAGCAGCGCCACCCACAGCAGCAGCAAGCCGCCGTGCGGCGCAAGCACCATACCCAGCAGGCCGGCCAGCACCGCCAACAGCACCAGGGTCAGCCAGCCGCGCATGTCATGGCTGCGCGCCGACAGCAGCGGAATGGTCAAGCCTGACACCACTTCCATGCCGGTCATGAAGCTGAGCATCAGGCCGCCTTGCTGCTGGCTCCATCCCAATTGCACGAATAAGGCGGGCAACCACGCCAGCGAGCTGGCGTACACGGCGGTGCCGATGCCGAAATAGAAGGCCAGCAGCCAGGCGCGCGGAATCTGGCTGAATTGCGGCGCTCGGGCGGCGGAGCCGCCGCCGGGAGCGCCGCGGGGGGCGCTCAGCAGCCAGCAAGGCAGCGCCAGCATGGCCAGCGCGGCCCAGGCGGCGAGCCCGTTCTGCCAGTGCGCGCTATGCGCGGCCAGCCACGGCGCGCCGGCGGCGGCCAGCGAGGCGCCGCCCATGATGGCGGTGATGTAGAAGCCCATCAACGCGGAGACCTTATGCGGGAAATGTTGCTTGATGAAGCCGGGCATCAAGGCTTGGGCTAGCGCGATGCCGATGCCGGCCATCAAGGCGGTGGCCAACAGCGCGCCGAAGCTGGCGGGCAGCCAGCGCAGCGCGCTGGACAGCAGGATCATTGCCAGAGCGAGGGCCACGCCCAGGCGCGCGCCGGCGCGGCGTTCCAGCCAACTGCCCAGAAAAGCGCCGGCGCCCATGGTGGCCACCGGCAGCGTGGTCAGCAGCGAGGCGTCGCTGAAGCTCATGCCGGTGGCGTGGCGCAACTGATCCAGCAGCGGACCGATGGCGGCGAGGGCGGGGCGCAGGTTGAGGCCCACCAGGATGATGGACAGCGCCAGCCATAGCGGGCGCTGAACGGGAGTGTCTTGCTTCATGAGGTTTGGCTTTCGGTGGGGGCGGTGCGAGCTTGGGGCGTGGCTTCGGCTTGCGCTTCTCCGGGGAAGCTTTGCAGCCATTGGCTCAGCAACGCGGCCAATTGCTCGCGTTGCGGCGCCGTCAGCGCGGACAGCGCGGTTTCCTGGGTGGCGATGTGGGCGCTCATCGCCCGTTCTATCAATTCCAGACCGGCGGGGCTCAGGCGGATCAGCATGCCGCGGCGGTCCTTGGGGTCGGGCAGGCGCTGCACCCAGCCGGCGCTCTCCAGCCGGTCCAGCCGCTTGCTGACCGCGCCTGAAGTCAGCAGCAGCGTGGTGTACAGCATGGTGGGTGACAACTGGTAGGGCGCGCCGGCGCGGCGCAGCGTGGCCAGCACGTCGAATTCGCCGTCCTTGAGTCCGAAGCGGGCGAAGTTGTCGGCCAGCGCGCGCTCCACATGCGTGACCAGCCGCGCCAGCCGGCCGATGACGCCTATGCTGGCGCTATCGAGGTCGGGACGCTCGCGTCGCCACTGGGAAATGATGGTGTCGATCTTGTCCATGGCGGCGATTATGTCATGGATATGTATTCCTGGGAAGATATTTCACTTAAAGTATCTTGATATGAAATTACATGAAGGCATGACGCGTTGTGGCCATTTACCGCTTCAGCTGTCCGGGTGCAGCCAGGCGGATTTGAAATCGAACCACCCCAGGCTGTTGAGGCGCACGCCCTGCATCTGCGCCGGGCCCTGCAAGCGCAGCCAGTTGTGAAACAGCGGCAGCATCCAGCGTTGTTGGACCACGGCGGCGGATAGGTCCTGAGCGTGGAACAGGCCCTGGCGCCAGCCTTGACGCCATTGCGCCAGCGGCAGCGCCGATTCTAGGCAGCGGCGCAGCAGCGGAGTGCCCAGCACCCAGGCGGCCACAGAATATTCAGGCCGGGTGGCGAAGTTGACCGAACCCAGCCACAAGTCGACCTCGGCCTGTCCCTGTTCCCAGTCGGCGTAGGGCAGCGCGCGGCACTCCAGCGCCACGCCGTGGGCCTGAAGACAGCGAGCCATCGCGGCGGCGATCAATTGGTACTCCGGGTGCTGTTCGTAATAGGCCAGCCGCAGCGTGCTCAGCCCGGCCGGCGGCTGCAGGTTGAGGGGAGGCTGGGTGTGGTGCCAGTTGGGGAGCAAGCCCGCGGCCGGGGCCCAGTACTGGCGCACCGCCGGCGCGGTTTCATGCATGACGGCCAGCGGCGCCAGCGCTTGGGCCAGCCAGTCGCGCAGCGCCGCATCGTGCATGCGGGGCGAGCGGCCGTCGGCAAGCAAGAAGTAAACGCCGGACTCCAGCGCCATTTCGGTTTGCACGCTGGGCTCGCGCGGGTTGATGCGTACTTCCAGGCCGCAGACCTGGCCGTCGCCGTGCTCCAACTGCTCTCCCAGCTCCGGCATCATCCAGATGTCCACCTGGTCCAGCAGCGCGCGGTAGCCGAAGTAGTCGTCGAAGGCCTGCAGGCACAGCTGGTGTCGGGTGTTGGCGGCGACGCGATAGGGGCCGGTGCCCACCGGGCGGGAGGCGAAGTCGGCGCGCGAGGCGTGGTCGGCGGGCAGGATCAGCGCGGCGCTGTCGGCCAGCAGCCAGGGCAGCCATTGATCGGGCTCGCTCAATTCCAGGGCCAGGCTGCGCGGCGATAGCGGCCGCACCGCGCTGAGATGGGAGAACAGCGGCTGCGCGCGCAGCCGTAGCAGCGAGGCCTGGACGTCGGCGACGCTCAGCTCGCGGCCGTCGTGCCAGCGCACCGCCGGTCGCAGGTGGAAGTGCCATTCCAGCGGGCCCTGCTGGCTCCAGTGATGGGCGAGATCGCCTTCCACTTCCCCTTTTTCCTCATTTATCCGGCTCAGTCCATTGAAGATCTGGCCGACCAGATGCCGCTCGGAACGGCGCAAGGGTGTGCCGGGGTAGAGGTTGGGCAAGGGCCGGTAATAAGGCACGCCCAACACCTGGCGGTCCTGGCTCCAGCGTTTGCCCAGCCGCGCCAACAGCAAGGGCGCCAGCTCGCCGCGGTCGTCGCCCAACAGGTCCACCGCCTGCTCCACCCGGCCCTGTTCCAGCAATTGCGCAGCGCGCTCCCGCTGTAATTGCTCCGGGGCTTGCAGAAAGCTCAGCCGCGAGCGCATGCCTCGGCCGGCCCGCGCCTGCCATGCTATCCAGCCTTGAGCCTGCATCTGTTGCAGCAGGCTGCGCATGTGACGGCGGGTGCAGAACAGCAGATCGGCCAGCTGTTGCAGCGAGACGGCCTCGGCCTGGCCGGCGAAATGGCGGTGGAGTTTTTGGTATTGCTGGGCGAGACGGGCAGACATAAGGGGAAGTTTCCTGATCTAAAGTCAGCAATTTTTATTGCCTCATATTGCGCCGACAATACTCGCATCCACAGCGGGAGTCCACAGCGATGAAAACCGAACAAATCTTATTGTTTTACCAGCGCTTTCTCGACGGCAAAAAGCCGGTGCTCGGCCTGACGCCGCAGGCGGCGCTGACTAGCTTGAATGAGTTGATGCAATGGGAGCCGCCGGCGGGCGGCGATGCAAAAAAAAAGCCGGGCGAACCCGGCTTGGAAGGTACTGAGGAGAACGAGGGAGTTCAGCGTAAATAAGGCAGGTAGGGCGCCTCCTCGCGGATGGCGTAAGTCTTGCCGCCCAGGGTCACGCTGAAATTGCGCGGGCCGGAAATCGGCAGATAGTAGACCACGGCCAGGCTGACGCTCTGGCCAGGCGCCAGCGTCTGCCACGACGGCAGCTTGACCGAAACGCGGTGAGCATCGCCCTTCAGGCCGCCGATATTGTTGCCGCTATGCCCGACGCTGATCACCTTGAGCCCGAAGCCGGACTGGTCGGCGAAGTTGGCAGGCGCCGAGGTGGGCACGTCGAACTGGAACTCGGTGCCGCCGGGCAGGCTGCTGCCGGAGCGGTTGGTGATGGTCAGCTTGGGGTTGATCGGATAATTGCTGTCGCCCAGCGCGAAACCGTCGAGCGAGAAGCCCACGTCGATAGCCGCGGTGGCCGCCGGCGCAGCGGCGGCGGGCTTGACGTTGACGGCGGCGGGTTTGCTGAAGGCGTTGTAAAGCAGGCTGGTCAGCGTGGTGCCGATGAAGTACTCGCCCTTGCCGCCGTTGCGGTCCTGTTTCCAGTCGTAGTCGCCGGCCAGTTCCCAGAACATCACGCCGCCGACGTTGTTGGCGTCGACCCAGGCGGCTTTTTTGGCGATGGATTGTTCATCCTCGGTGGACAGGAACACCTTCTTGCCGGTGTTCCACAGCCACGGCGCGCTCAGAGTGTCGTTGTAGAAGCGCTGGTAGCTGCCGTTGAGCTGGTTTTCCGGCTTGCTTGGGTCCAGATAGGCGGACAGATAGCTGCCGGCCTGGTTTTTCTCCAGGTTCTTGGCGTGCCACATCGGGTTGGAGCCGGCGCCCACTTCACGGCCTTGTTCGTCTAGGTCGTGCCACAGATTGTCTATGCCCACCGCGCCGTCGCCGCAGGTTTTCAGACCCGTCGGGCAGTTGCCGCCCACCGACGTGCCCCACAGTCCGTTACTGCCGCCGTTGACGTTCTTCCAGCCACGGGTGTAGTAGGGCACGCCGATATTGACGCGCGCCGCCGGCAGGCCGCCGCGGTAGTAGTGGTAGGACCAGTCGGTGTTCAGATAGCCGATGCCGCCGTATTGCGCGGTGGTGTACACGCTCCAGCGCGCCAGTTCGGCGTCCTTGCCGTCATCGTAGAGCGCGGCGTTGGGGCCGACGAACTCGTTCCAGGCGCCGTGCAGGTCATAGGACATCACGTTGACGAAGTCGAAGTTGCGCAGGCTCTGGAAGGCTTCCATGCCGCGCAGCAGATAGCCGGAGGCCGGTACCGCGGCGGTGAGCTGGTAGTAGCGGCCGTCTTGGGAGGCGGCGCGGTCCAGTCGTTCGCGCAATGTCCGCGTCAGCGCGTTGAAGCCCTTGTTCAGCGAACCGCGGCGGGCGTTGGCCACGCTCCAGTCCAGCGGGTTGCCGGCGTCGTTCATCGAGGTGGGGTATTCGAAGTCGATGTCCACGCCGTCGAAGCCGTATTTGCGCAGGAAGGCGACGGCGGAGTCGGCGAAGGCGTCGATGCCGGCCTGGTTGACGCTGCCGTCGGCGTTGATGGTCATGCTGTAAAAGCCGCCGCTGTTGACCCGTTTGCCGTCCGCGCCGAAGTAGCCGCCGGTTTCGGCCCAGCCGCCCACCGAGACCAGGGTTTTGACGCCCGGGTATTTGCGCTTGTACTGGGTCAGCAGGTTGAAGTGGCCCTTATAAGGCAGGCTGGCGTCCATCTCAGCGCCGGGCACGCCCGGCCAGCTCATGTCGGTGGCCGGGTTGCCGGGATTGTTCTCGCCCACCGACAGCCGGTTGTTGCCGTCCACATGGGCGAAGGCGTAGTTGATGTGGGTGAGCTTGCCCCAGGGGATGTCGCTGGCGAGGTAGGCCGGCTGGCCGTTCTTGCCGGTGCGCCAGCTGGTGAAATAGCCGATCAGCCGTTTGCGGCTGCCGTTGGCCAGCTGTTCGGCGCCGCCTTTTTGGTAGGCCGCGCAATAGGGCACGTCCACGCCGTCGGTGCGCGCCAGCCCTTCCGGCCGGCACAGCGCGTTGCCGGTGGGCGGCGGCACTTGCACCAGCGGCGGTTCGGTCGGGTTGCCGCCGCCGTCGCACTGGCCGATCAATTTCCACGGACTGGCGTCGCTGGCGGAGGGCGTATTGCCCTGGGTCCACCATTTGGCCTCCCAGGTCTGGCCCTGGTAGCTGACGCGCTGGCCGCCGGTATAGATCGAGCCGGCGCTCCAGGCCGGGTCGGCGCAGCTGGCGGCCGCGGTTTTGATTAGGCTGTCGCGGGCGGCTGAGGCCGGCGCTTTGGCGGCGGTGGGGGCGTGCTGGGCGGCCAGCAGCGCGGCGCCGGCCACGGCGGTGCCGGCCAGGCCGGTTTTCAGCAGCAGTAAGGCTTTGCTCACAGTCCATCTCCTTCTTGGAAAAAGGCGGGGCGAAAGGCCGGCGCGGCGCGCCGACTTGTATTTAAGTTGTATTAAAGTTGTATGTAAGTGGTATTGGACCTAAGCATGTGCAGGGAAGGACTAAGCACACACCTGTTCTTTTTTTCAGGTGTATTTACGCGGCTGTTTGCTAGTGCCGGAGCGAGAGCGAACTTCCCGGGCGGTCAAAGCCCGGCTGGGCGGCGCTTGCGCTGTTTGGAGGCTGGGGAGGGGAGCGGTGCGGCGGACGGAATGCTGCAATGCGGCACGCCGGCCGTGAATAATGGCGAAGCGAGGGAACTGTCGTTTTTTCGCGGCAGGAACTGTCGAAACCGGTTTAGTCGAAGCTCAGTTGACTGCCGGCGGCGATGGGGTGCTGGCGCGCCAGCGCGTGGCGGGCGTAGCCGGTGCAGTGGCAGGCGAACAAGCGGTCCGGCGCCAGTTGCTGGAAGTAGCGGCGGGTCCGCCAGACGCGCCAGGGGTTGGCGCTGCGCAGGTGGAAGCCGCCTATCACCGCGTGGACGCGGGGTTCGGCGCACACTTCGCGCGCGTAGTCGACGATGTGGCGGATGCCGGAATGAGCGCAGCCGCTGAAGACGATCAGGCCTTGCTCGCCGCGGTAGACCAGAGCCGAGTCGTCGGTCACCGGGTCCGGCCGGTTGTCGCGCGCGTCGACAAGGCGGCCCAGAGTGCCGCGCCCTTCGGCGTGGCGCAGTCGCGGAATCTGACCGAGGAAGACGTAGCGGCCGGCGAAGGCGTGCGGCTGGGCGTGTAGTTGCAGCTCGAAGCTGGCTTGCAGATCGGCTTCGGCCAGCGGCGAGCCCAGTTTGCGCAGCGTGATCGGCCCCAGCCGCGCTTCGCGCGCTCGGAAGGCCTCGGGGTGGGCCAGCAGCGGCAGCGGCGGCGCCGCGCGTTTGCGCAGCAGCCGGCTTAGCGCCGGCAGGCCGCCGCTGTGGTCGTAATGGCCGTGCGACAGCACCACCCGGCTCAGCGAGGCGAGGTCGACGCCCAACTGGCTGGCGTTGTATAGCAGCGCGTCGCTGCGGCCGGTATCGAACAGGATGCGCTCTTCGCCGTCCTCGATCAGCAGCGCCAGGCCGGCTTCGGCGATCAGGTCCGGCCGCAGGCTGTGGTTTTCCGCCAGAACGGTGACGCGCATGGTTTATTGGCCGCGCATGAACAGCTTGTCCAGCTCGCGCATGGACAGCCGGGTCCAGGTGGGGCGGCCGTGGTTGCACTGGCCGGAGCGTTCGGTGGCTTCCATATCGCGCAGCAGCGCGTTCATCTCCGGCAACGTCAGTTGTCGGTTGGCGCGCACCGCGCCGTGGCAGGCCATGGTGGCCAGGAGTTCGTTGCGGCGCTCGGTCAGCACTTGGCTGAGGCCGAATTCGCGAACATCCTTCAGCACTGCGCGCGCCAGGTCCACCGGGTTGCCGTCCTTCAGCCACACCGGCACGCCGCGCACGGCGATCTGGGTGGGGGACAGCGGCGCCAGTTCTATACCCAGCCGCTTCATCTCCTCGCCGTGTTCGTGGGCGGTGGCCACTTCCATGCGGTCGGCAGCGAAGGACACGGGCAGCAGCAAGGGCTGCATTGGAATGGTATCTGCTTCCAGCGCGGTTTTCAGTTGTTCGTAGACGATGCGTTCGTGGGCGGCGTGCATGTCCACCAGGATCAACCCGTCTTCGCACTGGCTGAGGATGTAGACGCCGTGCAGTTGCGCTAGTGCGAAGCCCAGCGGCGGAATGCCGTCCGCGCTTTGCGGCAGTGCGGCCACGCGCTGCGGCGGCAGGCTGTATTCCACCGGCGCCGGCGCGGCGGCCTGGGCGCGTTCTTCCTCGCGAAGGCCGCCGAACAGCTTGTCGTATATGCCGGTGGCTTCCCTGGCCACGTGCAGCGGCATCGCTTGCTGCTGGTAGCGGAAGCCGGCTTGCGGCGAGGAGCCGCTAAGGGCCGGAGCGGCGGGGCGGCTGAACGGTTTGTCGAACAGCGGCGCGGATTCGCCCTGGGCCAGCGCCGGTTCTGCCGCCTCATCTGCGCCGGCGATCTGAACTGTAGGCGCGGCGCCGGCGGTGGTGCTGGCCAAGGCCTTGTGCACGCTGTGGAACAGGAACTGGTGGATGGCCTGCGACTCGCGGAAGCGCACTTCGATCTTGGTCGGGTGCACATTGACGTCGACGCCGGACGGCTCCATGGTCAGGAACAGCGCGTAAGCGGGGTGGCGCTCGTGGTGCAGCACGTCGCGATACGCCTGGCGCAGCGCGTGCAGCGCGGTCTTGTCGCGGACGAAGCGGCCGTTGACGTAGAAGTACTGGGCGTCGCGGCTGGCCTTGGAATAAGTGGGGGAGGCGACAAAGCCGCTGAGCGTCAGCGGGCCGGCGGCGGTGTCGATCTCTATGGCGGCGACGACGAAATCCTTGCCCAGCATCGCGGCCACGCGTTCGGCCAGGCTTTGCGCCGGCAAGCGCCAGATCACCTTGCCGTTGTGGCGCAGCATGAACTCCACATGGGGGTGGGCCAGCGCGATGCGCTCGAACACGGCTTCGCAATGCGCGTATTCGGTGTTCTCGCTTTTCAGGAATTTGCGCCGCGCCGGGGTATTGAAATAGATGTCCACCACCTCGACGCTGGTGCCGGGCGCGTGGGCGGCCGGCTCCACCGGGTGCAGCGCGCCGTCGATGGCGATGACTTGATGAGCGTGTTCCGCGTCCGGCGGCCGGCTGACGAGAGTCAGCCGCGACACCGAGGCGATGCTGGCGAGACCCTCGCCGCGGAAACCCAGGGTGGCGACGTTTTCCAGATCGTCCAGCGAGGCGATCTTGCTGGTGGCGTGGCGGTCCAGCGCCAGCGCCAGGTCTTCCGCCGCGATGCCGCCGCCGTTGTCGGTGACGCGCAGCAGCTTGATGCCGCCCTGGGCCAGGTCCACCGTAACCTTGGTGGCGCCCGCGTCCAGGCTGTTTTCCAGTATTTCCTTGAGCGCGGAAGCGGGGCGTTCCACTACTTCGCCGGCGGCGATCTGGTTGACGAGGTGGTCGGGCAGGCGTTGGATGCGTTTCATGGGCGGCATTGGGGCGTGATGTCAAAGCAAAAGGCCGCGCTACGGCGGCCTTGTCGATTCTACTACGGATCAGCCGCGGGCGGCCGCGCGCTTGTGGCGCCAGATTTCAATCAGCCCCGGCAGGAAGGAAACCAGAATGATGCCGAAGATCAGCAATTCCAGGTTTTTGCGAACAAAGGGCAGGTTGCCGAAGAAATAGCCGGCGTAAGTGAAACCTACCACCCAGGCGATGGCGCCCACCACGTTGTAGCGCAGGAATTGCGGGTAGTGCATCTTGCCGATGCCCGCGACGAAGGGCGCGAAGGTGCGCACGATGGGCACGAAGCGGGCGAAGATGATGGTCTTGCCACCGTGGCGCTCATAGAAGGCGTGGGTGCGGTCCAGGTATTGCGGCTTCAGGATGCGCGGGAATTTATCAAACAGCTTCATGCCGACGTTGCGGCCGATGGCGTAGTTGGTCGCGTCGCCGAGGATGGCGGCGACAATCAGGAGCAGCACCAGCAAGTGCGGGTTCATCTGGCCCATGGCGGCCAGCGCGCCGGCGACGAAGAGCAGCGAGTCGCCGGGCAGGAAGGGGGTGACCACCAGTCCGGTTTCGCAGAACACGATCAGAAACAGAATGGCGTAGATCCAGGGGCCGTAGGCGGCCACCAGCTGGGTCAGATGAGTGTCGATGTGCAGGATGAAGTCGATCAGAAAAGTGATGGCTTCCATGATGTCGTTGCGCTCGGTAAGGGTGCTGCTCGGGTTGAAAGTACAACTGGCCGGACAAGCCGGCCAGCTATCAGAACCTTTTTAATTGAGGTTCATGAGGGAAGTGGTCAGACGACCGCTTCTTCTTTTGGTTTCACCGGCTTGATCATGTGCTCGCGTTTCACGCCCAGCCATAGAGCGATCGGGCTGGCCACCAACACCGACGAGTAGATGCCGAACACGATGCCGATGGTCAGCGCCATGGCGAAGCCGTGCAGCGCCGGGCCGCCGAACAGCAGCATGGACACCACCATCATCTCGGTGGAGAAGTGGGTGATGATGGTGCGGCTCATCGTCGCGGTGATGGCGTTGTCGATGACCTCGGCCACGCTGTGGCCCTTCATGCCCGGTTTGCGGAAGTTCTCGCGGATCCGGTCGAACACCACCACCGATTCGTTGACCGAGTAACCCAGCACCGCCAGGATGCCGGCCAGCACGGTCAGCGAAAACTCCCAGCGGAAGAAGGCGAAGCAACCCAGAATGATCACCACGTCGTGCATGTTGGCGATGATGGCCGCAATGGCGAACCGCCATTCAAAGCGGATGGCCAGGTAGATCATGATGCCCACGCACACCAGAATGGTGGCGGTCAGGCCATGAGTCACCAGTTCCTCGCCCACGCTGGGGCCCACGAAGTCCACTTTGCGCAGCTGCACTTGCGGATCGGCCGCCTTGAGCATGCCCATCACTTTTTCCGACAGCTGGGCGGAGGTGACGCCCGGCTTGTTGGGAAGGCGTATCATCACGTCCCGGCTGCTGCCCAGGCTCTGCACCGTGGATTCGCCCAGCTTCAGCTCGTCCACTTTGTCGCGGATGGCGCCGAGGTCGGCGGACTGCTGGTACTGCACTTCCAGCACGGTGCCGCCGGTGAACTCCACGCTGTAGTTCAGGCCGCGGGTGGCCAAAAAGAACACGGCCAGGATGAAGGTCACCAGCGAGATGGCCGTGGTGAGCCGGCCGTAGCTCATGAACGGGATATCCCGTTTGATGCGGAAAAGCTCCATGTCCGGTCCTTATCCTTTGTTTTCCGGTTTCCACACCTGGCCGATGGCCAGCGTGGTGAGTTTGCGGCGGCGGCCGTACCACAGGTTGACCAGGCCGCGGGAAACGACTACCGCGGAGAACATCGAGGTCAGGATGCCAAGGCTGTGCACCACGGCGAATCCGCGCACCGCGCCGGAGCCGAAGATCAGCAGCGCGAGGCCGGCGATCAAGGTGGTGACGTTGGAGTCCAGAATGGTGTGCCAGGCGTGGGTGTAGCCGGCCTGGATCGCCGAGTGCGGCGGCACGCCGTTGCGCAGTTCCTCGCGGATGCGCTCGTTGATCAACACGTTGGCGTCGATGGCCATGCCCAGCGCCAGCGCGATGGCGGCGATGCCGGGCAGGGTCAGCGTGGCCTGAATCATCGACAACAGCGCCAGCAGCAGGAAGACGTTGATCGCCAGCGACAGCGCGGAGAACACGCCGAACATGCCGTAGTACAGAATCATGAAGGTAGCGATGGCGGCAAAGCCCCACAGCGTGGCGTGGAAGCCCTTCTCAATGTTTTCCTGACCCAGGCTCGGGCCGACGGTGCGTTCTTCGACGATGTTCATCGGCGCGGCCAGCGAACCGGCGCGCAAGAGCAGCGCGGTGTCGTTGGCTTCTGCCGGGTTCATGCTGCCGGAGATCTGTACGCGGCCGCCGCCGATTTCGGAGCGGATCACCGGCGCGGTGACCACTTCGGCGCGGCCTTTTTCCACCAGCACCATCGCCATGCGGCGGCCGATGTTCTCGGCGGTTACCTGACGGAAGATGGAGGCGCCGGCGGAGTCCAGATTGATGTGGACGGCGGGCGCGCCGTTTTCGTCGAAGCCGGCCTGGGCGTCGTTGATGTTGTCGCCGGTCAGCTCAACGTCTTTGCGCACCAGGATTTTCTGTACGCCGCGCGAGGAGGCTTCGTCCAGCAGCTCGTAGCCTGCGGGCACGTTGCCGGCCATGGCGTCGGCCATCTTGCTTGGGTCATCCTCCACCATGCGCACTTCCAGGGTGGCGGTGCGGCCGATGATGTCCTTGGCGCGAGCGGTGTCCTGAATGCCGGGCAGCTGCACGACAATGCGGTTCGGGCCGTTTTGCTGAATGATGGGCTCGGAAGTGCCCAGCTCGTTGACGCGGTTATGCAGCGTGGTGATGTTCTGTTTGACCGCGTCGCCCTGGATCTTGGTGATCTCCTCCGGCTTTAGGGTCAGCGTCAGCCGGTAGTTGCTGTCGTCGCTCTTGACGGTGAGCGAGGGCAGGCTGCGATAGACCACGTCCTGGGTGGATTTCAGCGTGTCGGCGTCGCGCAGTTGCACTTCCAGCGTGTTGCCGTCGCGTTTGATCGCGCCGTAGCGGACTTTCTTGTTCTTCAGTTCGCGGCGCAGGTCGCCGGCGTAGCGTTCCATCGTCTTGTCGATGGCGGCCTTCATGTCTACTTCCAACAGGAAGTGCACGCCGCCGCGCAGGTCGAGGCCGAGGAACATCGGGTGCGCCTTCAGGCTGGTCAGCCAGGCGGGGGAGGCGGACAGCAGGTTCAGCGCGATGATGTAATTGTCGCCCAGCGCGTGCTGGATGGCGTCGCGCGCCTTCAACTGGGTGTCGGCGTCCTTGAAGCGGACTCGCAGGCTGGCGCCGTCAAGGAACAGGCCGTCGGGAGAGAGGTTTTGCGCCTTCAGCGCCTCTTCCACGCGCGTCATCACGGCGGTGTCCACCGGAATGGATTGGCGCGAGCTGGAGACCTGGACCGCGGGAGTCTCGCCGTAGAAATTGGGTAGCGTGTAGATCGCGGAAAGGATCAGGGCCACCGCAATGACGAGGTATTTCCAAAGAGGGTAGCGGTTCATGTTTTAGTTCGGGAAAAGAAAATGAACCGGCCACCGGCAGCGCGCTGCGGTGGCCGTCGGCTGAATCCTTAAAGCGACTTCAGCGTGCCTTTTTCCAGCTTGGCGGAAACCGAGCCGCGCTGAACGGTGATTTCCACGCCGTTGGCGATTTCCAGAGTCAGGAACTGTTCGCCGATCTTGGCCACGCGGCCAACGATGCCGCCTTGAGTGGCGACTTCATCGCCCTTCTGAATTTCCGACAGCATCTTCTGATGCTCTTTCATGCGCTTCTGCTGAGGGCGAACCATCAGGAACCAGAACAGCACGAAGATGGCGATCATCGGCAGGAAACCCATCAGATCGAAACCTCCTACTGCGGCGCCGGTGTTGGCGAAGGCGGGGCTGATAAAGGACATCAAACTACTCCCTTAGATATATTTGTTATGGCTGGTCAAAATAAACGGACCATTGTAGCCATGCTGGTCCGCTTTTTCCAATGCTTGCAACGGTCAGGCCTGTGACAGACCGAGACAGCGAGTGGTTCCTTAGTTGACGCCGCGGGCGCGCTTGGCGGCGAACTCCAGGCGGAAGTCCTCGAAACGGTCTTCCTCGATGGCGTGGCGCATCTGGCGCATCAGCTCCTGGTAATAGTGCAGGTTGTGGATGGTGTTGAGGCGGGCGCCCAGGATTTCGCCAACGCGGTGCAGGTGGTGCAGGTAGGCACGGCTGAAGTTGCGGCAGGCGTAGCACTCGCACTCCTCGTCCAGCGGGCGCTTGTCGTCCTTGTAGCGCGCGTTCTTGATCTTGACGTCGCCCCATTGGGTAAAGATCCAGCCGTTGCGCGCGTTGCGCGTGGGCATCACGCAATCAAACATGTCCACGCCGTTGGCGACGCCGTGCACCAGGTCCTCCGGCGTGCCCACGCCCATCAGGTAATGGGGCTTTTCCGCCGGCAGCATGTCCTTCAGCTCGGTCAGCATCCGGTACATTTCCGGTTTGGGCTCGCCCACCGACAGGCCGCCGATGGCGATGCCGTCGAAGCCGACCTGCATCAGGCCTTCCAGCGACTCCTGGCGCAAATCGGTATATAGGTTGCCCTGGACGATGCCGAACAGCGCGTTGGGGTTTTTCAGGTCGTCGAAGGCGCGGCGCGAGCGCTCGGCCCAGCGCAAGCTCATCTGCAGAGACTTTTGCGCGGTGGCGTGGTCCACTTGGCCCGGCGTGCACTCGTCCAGCTGCATCACGATGTCGGAGTTGAGCACGGTTTGAATCTTCATCGAGATTTCCGGGCTCAGGAACAGCTTGTCGCCGTTGATCGGGCTTTGGAAGGTGCAGCCTTCCTCGGTCAGCTTGCGCATATCGGACAGGCTGAACACCTGGAAGCCGCCGGAGTCGGTGAGGATGGGCTTGTCCCAGCCGATGAACTTGTGCAGGCCGCCGAACTGCTCGACGATCTCCAGACCCGGGCGCAGCCACAGGTGGAAAGTGTTGCCCAGGATGATCTGGGCGCCGATATCGTTCAGCTCGACCGGGCTCATCGCCTTGACCGAGCCGTAAGTGCCCACCGGCTGGAACACCGGCGTCTCCACGGTGCCGTGGTTCAGCTCCAGCGTGCCGCGCCGCGCGCCGCCGGAGGTTTTATGTACGGTAAACTTCAGCATGATTCGGGGATTGCTCTGGTATGTTTGTTTAGCAAAATCAGCCGGCTAGTATACCGTAAGCCGCGCCCGCTGGGGCTTTGTCGCGGTTTCTTCCTTGTGGTTGATGAAAAAAACGCTTGCCAAGAAGGGTGGGCTTGTTTAGTATTCGCAGCTCGACGACAGGCACGTAGCTCAGCTGGTTAGAGCACCACCTTGACATGGTGGGGGTCGTTGGTTCGAGTCCAATCGTGCCTACCAAAATTCAAACGCATGGAGCGTTACAAGTGTGCAACTTGCGAACTACCACAACCCGACATACTCACGCTAGCTGAGCCTTGCGGGTTGTTCCATGCAAAAAAAGTGCGGCTCAGGCCGCACTTTTTTTTTATCCTAAGCTTTCTAAAAATTTCTCTCTCGCCTTGTTGGAGTTGACATGCCAGACATTCGCTTGCCGGACGGCTCGATCCGTTCGTTCGATAAACCGGTGACGGTTCATGAAGTGGCTGCGTCCATCGGCGCCGGGTTGGCGCGCGCGGCGCTGGCCGGCCGCGTCGACGGCGCGTTGGTGGATACTTCCCACACCATAGCTCGCAACGCCGATCTGGCCATCATTACCGACAAGGATGCGGACGGTCTGTCCATCATTCGTCACTCCACCGCTCACTTGTTGGCTTATGCCGTCAAGGAGCTGTTCCCGGAAGCTCAAGTCACCATCGGGCCGGAGATCGAGAACGGCTTCTACTACGACTTCGCCTACAAGCGTCCGTTTACGCCGGAAGACCTGGCCGCCATCGAAAAGAAAATGGCCGAGCTGGCGAAAAAGGACATCCCGGTGGAGCGCTACGAGCTGCCGCGCGATGAGGCCATCGCCTACTTCAAGAGCGTAGGCGAGGCCTACAAGGCCGAGATCATCGAATCCATCCCGCAAGGCGAGGTGCTGAGCCTGTACCGCGAGGGTGAATTCACCGACCTGTGCCGCGGCCCGCACGTGCCGTCCACCGGCAAGCTTAAAGTGTTCAAGCTGATGAAGGTGGCCGGCGCTTACTGGCGCGGCGACAGCAAAAATGAAATGCTGCAGCGCGTTTACGGCACCGCCTGGGCCAAGAAGGAAGACCTGGACGCCTACCTCTATATGCTGGAAGAGGCGGAAAAGCGCGACCATCGCAAGCTGGGCGTGCAGTTGGACCTGTTTCACCTGCAGGACGAGGCGCCGGGCATGGTGTTTTGGCACCCCAAGGGCTGGCAGTTGTGGCAGAACGTCGAGCAATACATGCGCGACAAGCTGAACCGCGAAGGTTATAAGGAAATCCGCACCCCGATGATGATGGACGCCCATCTGTGGGAGCGTTCCGGACACGCCGCCAACTACCGCGAAAACATGTTCATCACGGAATCGGAAAAGCGCGACTACGCGGTCAAGCCGATGAACTGCCCTGGCCATGTGCAAGTATTCAACAGCGGCCTGCGTTCCTATCGCGATCTGCCGCTGCGTTACGCGGAATTCGGCTCCTGCCACCGCAACGAGCCTTCCGGCGCGCTGCACGGCATCATGCGCGTGCGCGGTTTCGTGCAGGACGACGGCCACATCTTCTGTACCGAAGATCAGATCAACCAAGAGGCAAAGGATTTCCATCGCCTGGTGATGGAAGTGTACGAGCGCTTCGGCTTCGACAAGGTGGCGATCAAGCTGGCGCTGCGTCCGGAAAAACGCATCGGCGCCGAGGAAACCTGGGACAAGGCCGAAGAAGGCATGCGCGAAGCGCTGCGCGCCTGCGGCGTGGAGTGGGAGGAATTGCCGGGCGAGGGGGCGTTCTACGGTCCCAAGATCGAGTATCATATCAAGGACGCGCTGGGTCGCTCCTGGCAGTGCGGCACCCTGCAGCTGGACTTCATGCTGCCGGAGCGTCTGGACGCCGAGTACGTGGCCGACGACAACAGCCGCAAGCGCCCGGTGATGCTGCACCGCGCGGCGTTGGGGTCGCTGGAACGTTTCCTCGGCATCCTGATCGAAAACCATGCCGGCGCCTTCCCCTTGTGGCTGGCTCCGGTGCAAATGGTGGTGATGAATATCACCGAAGCGCAGGCCGAATACGCGGCCAATGTGGCCGCCAAACTGCGCGAACAAGGCTTCCGCGTCGATCTTGACTTGAGAAACGAGAAGATCGGCTATAAAATTCGCGAGCACAGTCTTCAAAAGTTGCCGTATCAGATTATCGTCGGCGACAAAGAGAAGGCTGGCGAGTTGGTTGCCGTACGCTCCCGCGGGGAAGACCTGGGGCAGCTTACGCTGGATGCGCTGATTGCGCGCCTCAAGGCTGAGATGCCTGGGGCCTGATTCCGGCGGCGGCAGGCATTGAGTTTAGATTAATAGGAGATTTGGCTATAGCTCAGGAACGCGAAGCACGGATCAACGGCGAGATTACCGCCCGTGAAATTCGTCTGGTAGGTAAAGAAGGTGAGCAGATTGGTGTTGTCAGTCTGCGTGAGGCAATGGCGCTGGCGGAAGAGGGCGACGTGGATTTGGTGGAGATTTCCCCAACCGCGCAGCCTCCGGTATGCAAGCTGATGGACTACGGCAAGTACAAGTACGAGCAGTCCAAGAAGCGTCACGAAGCCAAGCAGAAGCAGAAACAGGTTCAGATCAAGGAAATCAAGTTCCGTCCGGGCACCGACGACGGCGACTACAACGTCAAGTTGCGCAACTTGACCCGATTCCTGTCTGAAGGCGACAAAGCCAAAGTCACCCTGCGCTTCCGCGGTCGTGAGATGGCCCACCAGAACATCGGTTTGGAATTGCTTAAGCGAGTCGAAGCCGATTTGTCCGAAATTGCGGTTGTTGAGCAGTTTCCCAAGCTCGAAGGCCGCCAGATGGTCATGATGATTGCGCCGAAGAAGAAATAATCGGTATAATCATCAAATCGACACGGCAGGGTTCGCTCTGCCGTGTCGATTTTGTAGGTCGGCAACGATCTGCCCAAAAGCGTGACGCGATGGTTTTTCAAGCGTTTCCAGATCTGTCTGGCAACCACCTCGCGTCTAATCTAATCAAAATTCAGCAGGAGCAGTCCATGCCGAAAATGAAAACCAAGTCGAGCGCGAAAAAGCGTCTCAAAGTACTGGGCAATGGTGGTGTAAAGCGCTCTTACGCGTTCAAGCGTCACATCCTGACCAAGAAAACCACCAAGAACAAGCGCCAACTGCGTGGCACTACCATGGTAGATAGCACCAACATGGCCTCTGTTCGCGCAATGATGCCCTACGCTTAAGGAGACTAAGATATGCCACGCGTAAAACGCGGTGTAACCGCTCGTGCTCGTCACAAGAAAATCCTCGCACTGGCGAAAGGCTATCGCGGCCGCCGGAAGAACGTCTATCGCATCGCCAAACAGGCGGTGATGAAAGCCGGTCAGTACGCTTACCGCGACCGTCGTCAGAAAAAGCGTCAGTTCCGTCGCCTGTGGATTGCCCGTATCAACGCAGCTGCCCGTGAAAACGGCCTGCCGTACAGCAAATTCATGAACGGCCTGAAAAAAGCCTTTATCGAAATCGACCGCAAGGTCCTGGCCGACCTGGCCGTGTTCGACAAGCCGGCTTTTGCGCAGATCGTCGAAAAGGCGAAAGCAAGCCTCGCTGCTTAATCGCCCGGACGGATCAAAAGGGAGGCAATCTTGCCTCCCTTTTTTTTAATGCGGCCAAGCCGCGAGCATGACCCAAGATCAAGACGGTTGGCCAGACTCGCCCGGGTTCTGGGCGCGTGTGGCCAGCTTTCTTTCGCATACGGTGTGGAACACGATGAACAACGTTGACGCGATTCTCCAATCCGGCCTGACCGCGGTAGCCGCGGCGGCCGATCTCGTTGAACTGGAGCAGGTCAAGGCCCGCTATCTGGGCAAGAGCGGCGAGTTGACCGAACTCCTGAAACAGCTGGGCAAGCTGCCAGCCGAAGAGCGCAAGGCCGCCGGCGCCACCATCAATGTGGCCAAGCAGGCTTTTGAGGCCGCGCACAAGCAGCGCCTTGATCAATTGAACGCCGCCAAGCTGGAGGCGCAACTAGCCGCCGAGGCGCTGGACGTGACCCTCCCAGGGCGCGGCAGCAACGGCGGCGGCTTGCATCCGGTGGCGCTGACTCTGGAGCGCATCGCCGGCCTGTTTCGCACCATGGGTTTCGAAGTGGCGGACGGTCCGGAGATCGAAACCGATTTCTATAATTTCCAAGCGCTGAACATCCCGGAAAACCACCCCGCGCGCGCCATGGCCGACACCTTCTACGTGGAGGGCGGCGACGTGCTGCGCACGCATACCAGTCCGATCCAGGCGCGTTTCATGATGAGCAATCAGCCGCCTATCAAGATCGTGGCTCCGGGCCGCGTATACCGTGTCGACTCCGACGCCACCCATTCGCCGATGTTCCACCAGATGGAAGGCTTGTGGGTGGAAGAGGGCGTGTCCTTCGCCGACCTCAAGGCGGTGGTTACCGATTTTCTGCGTCGTTTCTTTGAGCGCGACGACCTGCAAGTGCGCTTCCGTCCGTCCTTCTTCCCCTTCACCGAGCCGTCGGCGGAAATCGACGTGCTGGGCGAGCGCGGTTGGCTGGAAGTGGGCGGTTGCGGCATGGTGCACCCCAATGTGTTGCGCAATGTCAACATCGACCCGGAGCGTTACACCGGCTTCGCCTTCGGCATCGGTCTCGATCGTTTCGCCATGCTGCGCTATGGCGTCAACGACCTGCGGCTGTTCTTCGAGAACGACCTCAACTTCCTGAGACAGTTCAACTGATCGCGTACGGAGCCGAATACAATGCAATTTTCCGAACAATGGCTGAGAAGCTGGGTTAATCCGTCGCTGAGCACCGACGAGCTGTCCTACCTGCTGACCATGGCGGGCCTGGAGGTGGAAGAAGTCAACGCCGCCGCGCCGGCCTTCAGCGGTGTGGTGGTGGCCGAAGTCAAGGAAGTGGCCAAGCACGAAAACGCCGACCGCCTGCGCGTGACCAAGGTGGACGTGGGCACGGGCGAACTAGTGCAGATCGTCTGCGGCGCGCCCAATGTCGCCGTCGGCCTGAAAGTGCCCTGCGCCTTGCCCGGCGCCGCGCTGCCCGGCGATTTCAAGATCAAGCCGACCAAAATGCGCGGCGTCGAATCCAACGGCATGCTGTGCTCCGGCAAGGAGCTGGGCGTGCCGGACGAGGTCGACGGCCTGCTGGTGCTGCCGGCCGACGCGCCGGCGGGGCAGAGCATACGCGACTACCTGGGCCTAGACGACCAGCTGTTCACACTGAAGATCACCCCCAACCGAGCCGATTGCCTGTCCATCCGCGGCATCGCCCGCGAAGTGGCGGCGCTGACCGGCGCAGAACTGGCGCCGGTGGCCATTCCCGCTGTGGCGCCGGTCATCGACAACGCGCTGTCGGTGAGCATCGACGCTAAATCGGGCTGCGGCCGTTACCTGGGGCGCGTGCTCAAGGGCGTCAACGCCGCCGCCGCCACGCCGGAATGGATGCGCCGCCGCCTGGAGCGCGCCGGCCTGCGTTCGATTTCCGCCGTGGTCGACATCACCAACTACGTATTGTTGGAACAAGGCCAGCCGATGCACGCCTTCGACCTGGCCAAGCTGGACGGCGGCATCGTCGTGCGCATGGCCAAGGACGGCGAAGAACTGCTGTGCCTGAACGAGAAAACCGTCAAGCTCAAGTCCGATTACATGGTGATCGCGGACCAGACCAAGGCGCTGGCCATCGCCGGCATCATGGGCGGCGAGCACAGCGGCGTCACCGTCGCCAGCACGGATATTTTCCTGGAAAGCGCCTTCTTCGCGCCGGAAGCGATCGCCGGCAAGGCGCGCGAGCTGGGCTTCGGTTCTGACTCCTCCTTCCGTTACGAGCGCGGCGTGGACTTCCAGCTGCAGCGCGAAGCGATGGAGCGCGCCACCCGCTTGGTGTTGGACATCTGCGGGGGCCAGCCTGGTCCGGTGGTGGAGGCCGTGGCCGAGTTGCCGCGCCGCGGAGAGGTCAAGCTGCGCGTGTCGCGTTGCGCCAAGCTGTTGGGCGTGACGCTGAGCGGCGAACAGATCGGTGAAATTCTGGGTCGACTGGGCCTGACGCACCGCCTGGACGGCGAGGTTTTCATCGTGGAGGCGCCGTCTTTCCGCTTCGACATCGCGATTGAGGAAGATTTGATCGAGGAAGTGGCGCGGGTTTACGGTTACGACGCGATTCCCGCCGACGCGCCGCGTTCCGGCATGCGCATGCTGGCGCAGCGGGAAGAGCTGCGACCGCGCGATCAAATCCGCCATCTGCTGGCGGCCCGTGATTATCAGGAAATCGTCAGCTATGCCTTCGTCGACGAAGCCTGGGAACGTGATTTCGCCGCCAACGAGCAGCCGGTGCGCTTGATCAATCCGATCGCCTCGCAGATGAGCGTGATGCGTTCCACCTTGATCGGCGGCTTGGTGGACGTGTTGGTGGGCAACATCAACCGCAAGCAGCCGCGCGTGCGCGTTTTTGAAGTGGCGCGCGTATTCAAGAAATCCGCCGACTGGTTCGACCAGCCTGAAAAAGTGGCCGGTCTCGCCTGGGGTCCGCGTTTGTCCGAGCAGTGGGGCGCCAAGGCCGAGCGAGTCGACTTCTTCGACGTCAAAGCCGATGTCGAAGCCCTATTGCATCCGCAGCAAGCCAGCTTCCGCAAGACAGAGCACCCGGCCTTCCATCCGGGCCGCTGCGCCGAGGTGTTGGTGAACGGCCTGGCGGTGGGCGTGATCGGCGAACTGCATCCCAAGTGGGCGCAGCAATACGATTTGTCCAACGCGCCGGTGTTGTTTGAACTGGATCTGGCTGCGGTAGAGGCTCGGCAGCCTATCAAGGCGCAGCCGGTGAGCAAGTTCCAGGCGGTGCGTCGCGATCTGGCGCTGGTGGTGGACGAGACGGTGGAGACGGACCAATTGCTGGCCTGCTTCGCCAAGCACGGCGCCGCCATCGTCAGCGAAGTGGCTTTGTTCGACGTTTATCGCGGCAAAGGCGTGGAAGAAGGCAAGAAGAGTCTGGCCTTCCGCGTGATGTTGCAGGACAATAGCCGCACGCTGACCGACGAAGACGTGGAGCCGGCGCTCAAAGCCCTGCTGGACGGCGTTGCCGCCGAGCTGGGCGCTCAGTTGCGCTGAGCCCAAGGCGTGGAGCCCGCCGCGTAGTCGGCGGGCTTTTGAATGATTAGAAATATTGATGTGTGAGAGGGTGACATGACTTTGACCAAGGCTGAGCTGGCCGACATGCTGTTTGATCAAGTAGGTTTGAACAAGCGTGAAGCCAAGGACATGGTTGAATCGTTTTTTGAAGAAATTCGCCAGGCCTTGGAGTCCGGTGATTCCGTCAAATTGTCCGGTTTCGGTAATTTCCAATTGCGCGACAAGCCGCAGCGTCCGGGTCGCAACCCCAAGACCGGGGAAGAGATTCCCATCACCGCGCGACGTGTGGTAACGTTCCACGCTAGTCAGAAACTCAAGGGAATGGTCGAGCAATTCCATGCCAACAAGCAAGGCTGATCTGCCGTCGATACCGTCCAAGCGTTACTTCACCATCAGCGAAGTGAGCGAGCTCACTGGCGTCAAGCCGCATGTGCTGCGCTATTGGGAGCAGGAGTTTTCCCAGCTGCGTCAGGTGAAGCGCCGCGGCAACCGCCGCTATTACCAACATCACGAAGTGTTATTGGTCAGACGCATTCGCGGTTTGTTATATGACGATGGTTTTACCATTCACGGAGCCCGCCAGCGATTGGGCGCGGACGGCCAGGAAGTGCGTCCGGTAACGGCTCAGGAGGTGAGAACCGAGTTGGAGGCAATTTTGGAATGGCTCGATTCAGGGCTTGGCAAAAATTAAAAAGCAGTTTAGAATACGTTTCTCTCGAGTCGGGGCGTAGCGCAGCCTGGTAGCGCACCTGCATGGGGTGCAGGGGGTCGGAAGTTCGAATCTTCTCGCCCCGACCAAAGATAATCCAATGGTATCAAATACTTAAGCCCTGTGTCCGCAGGGCTTTTTTATTTGGTTTTTGGCCGATGTGGGACTTTTGTGGGGACTTCCTCCTTTCTTACTCGCTACTCGTTCAGGCGCTCCGCCGGATGACGGTAGCGGATACTAGTTGTCGGCCGGTGTCTTTGACTAGCTCCACTTGCTCAATCAAGCGTCCGACTTCTGCGGCTGAGTAGTGCGTGGTTACGTTCTCGCTTGTGTGTCCTAGCAATGCCTGCCGGTCTTCGAACGGGACGCCGGCAATCCTCAGCCGATATCCGAACGTGTGTTTCAGATCGTGGACCCGGAACTTGGCAAAGCCGGGGTTCGGGCGCCGCATGAACTTTGCAGCAAACTTTTGTGCCGCCCTGGTGCGCGCCTTGCGCCAGGCGTGGCCGTTCATTCGCTGGATATTATCGTCGTTCGGGTTGGCGCTCTCATGGTAAGCAAACACATAAACCGGATGGCGGCCGCGCAGGGTTTCAATAATGGACCGGGCTACGCTGTTCAGCACAACGATGCGCTCGCTGCCATTCTTGACACCTGATTTATCGGTTCGCCCGCCAAAGTTTGCCGGGATCAAAAACACGCTGGTTTCAAGCTCTGGAACGCGAACCTCCCATTCCCATTTCAAATAGCAGACTTCTTTTTCTCGGCATCCTGTGTTGACCTTAAATAGCGCCATGATGGCCAGATGCTCGGGTAATTCTTTGAACAATAATTTTTGTTCGTCCCAAGACATGGGATAAGCGGGTCTAGTTTCGGCTCGCTCGTTCAATTTGGAAATCGAGGGCGGTCTTTCGAGCCATGTCATTCCAAATTCATCCCGCCATTTAGAAGCGGCCAGCGCTAGAATTCGGATAACAAGTTCCAGCGCAATATTAATGGTCCGGGGCGTTACTCCTTCTTTATCGGTTCGCTTATCTAAGCGAGTGGTTTGGCGGAACTTAATAAACTCCCGCATCGATCCATCGTGCAGTTTGCTAAGCTCTACATCCCCAATGAATTTGTCCAAGATCTTCAACTGGTCGGCGCAGTCGCCAATGCTGGGCATGTGCTGGTTTTCGAGCAGATACTTTGTCGCGGCCTCCCGCCATATTCGGGGCGGGCGAATGCCATAAACTTGTTGCTGCCGTATCTTCTCCAGCTTGTGAATCAGGTATTTTTCCGCCTCCGCGCGGTCGTGAGTTCCAGTGCTTTCGCGAATTCTTCCGACTCCCTGGACTTGTTTGTCAATGAACCAGATCCCGCCCGGCGTGCGCTGCGTGAGTCCGGTGATTTGCTTGCGTGCCATGTCGTTTTCCTTTCTGGCCGCTTGCCGCTGCCGTCATTGTTGGGGTGGGTTGGGGAGTTTTGCAAG
>NZ_JAAOMA010000061.1:0-22333 GCF_011602385.1 Chromobacterium fluminis
GAAATCAGGGTGTTTGTGAGCCTTGCCAACCATAGGGACGGAAATGAGTGAGTCAACATGAGCGAAGTATGAGCAAGATTCGCACCATGAAAAATGCCGTTCACTTGCTTAAGTGAACGGCATTACCCCTCAAGGGAGCTTTTTTTGCGTCCGGGCTGCGCGGCCCGTCTGTAGTTTTGCCGCTACATTGAAGCTCGCCCGCCGTCAAGCGCCGCCGATGGGCTTGGCGCGGACTGTTGCATTTGCTGAACAGATTGAGTTTTTCGCTTCCGGCCCGCAGGCGGCTCTGCTATAAAGCGTCAGCTGATTACGTTTTAGCAATTGACGCCGCCAACTAAGCCGCGCGTCGCTTGATAACGATGAGGAAATTATGACCCGGGTCCTGGTTGTGGGCAGTGTGAATATGGATCTGGTGGTGGAGGCGGAACGCTATCCACGGCTGGGTGAAACCTTGTTTGGCAAGCGCTTTGCCTCCTATCCGGGCGGCAAGGGCGCGAATCAGGCAGTGGCCGCCGCGCGGCTGGGCGCGCAAGTGACCTTGTTGGGCTGCGTGGGCCGCGATATGTTCGGTTCTCAGCTCAAGGAGGCCTTGCAGGCCGAGGGCGTGGACATTGGCCGTCTGCGCGAAGCGGAGGTGGCCACTGGTTTGGCGACAATCACCCTGGCCGAGGGCGACAACGCCATCGTGGTGGTGCCTGGCGCCAACCATGAGTTGCTGCCGCAGCATCTGGACCAGGACGAGCAGGCTTTCCGCGACGCCGACGTGGTGCTGGCGCAGATGGAGGTGCCGCTGGCCACGGTGGAGCGTGCGGCCGAGCTGGCTCAGCGCCACGGCAAGCCTTTCTTGTTGAATCCGGCGCCGGCTCATCCGCTGCCGTCCAGCCTGTTGGAGCGAGCCGCCTTGCTGACGCCGAACGAGCATGAGTTGGCGCAGGCTCTGGACGAGCGGGGCGGGGACTGGCAGGCGCTGATGCGCAAACTGCCGGGAAGGGTGGCGATGACGCGAGGCAAAGACGGCGCTTATTTCTGCCGCGCCGACGGCAGCCTGCACCATCAACCCGGCTTCGTGGTGTCCGCGGTGGACACCACCGGCGCCGGCGACACCTTCAACGGCGCCTTGGCCGCGTTCTGGCCGCAGGGCCTTGAGGCGGCGATGGCATTGGCCTGCGCTGCGGCGGCCTTGTCCGTGACCCGCGCGGGCGCGCAAGGCGGCATGCCGACGCTGGCCGCGCTGCAACAGATGCTGAAGGAGCAGGCATGAAGCGGCTGGGACATCTGAACCGCGACATCGCGCGGGTATTGGCTTGCATGGGCCATACCGACAGCCTGGTCATCGCCGATTGCGGCCTGCCGATTCCGCCCGGCGTAGAGTGCATAGACCTGAGCCTGCGCCTGGGCGTGCCGGAGTTTCCCAGCGTGCTGGACTCCATCCTGGCGGATTTCAAGGCGGAGCGGGCGCTGTTCGCCGCCGAGTGCCTGCAACACAGTCCGGCCGTGGAAGTGCTGGCCAACGATATGGCCGCGCACGGCGTGGCGGTGGAGTACGTGCCGCATGAGGAGTTCAAGCGCCGCTGCCGCGAGGCCAAGGCGGTGATCCGCACTGGCGAATGCACGCCGTACGCCAATGTGATCTTGTATTCCGGCGTGATCTTTTGAAGGGGCGGGCGATGAAGGTAAGCATGCGCGGCATCAGCAAGGCCTTTGGCCCGGTCAAGGTGCTGGAGGCGGTGGATTTCACCGTGAAGGGCGGCGAAGTGCATGCCTTGATGGGCGAGAACGGCGCCGGTAAATCGACCTTGATGAAGATTCTATCCGGCGTGCACCAGGCCGATGCCGGGGAGGTCCTGCTCAATGACCGGCCGGTGACGATTCGCTCCACCACCGAGGCGGAGTCCCACGGCATCGCCATCATCCATCAGGAGCTGAACCTGATTCCGCAGCTGTCGGTGATGGAGAACCTGTTTTTGGGACGCGAGCGCGAGCATAGCCGCTTCGGCGTGATCAATCGCGCCGGCATGCGGCGCGAGGCGAGCCAGATTCTGCAACAGCTGGGCGCCGGCCGGATCGATCCGGAGACGGAGGCCGGACAATTGTCCATCGGTCAGCAGCAGATGGTGGAAATCGCCAAGGCGATGTCCTTGAACGCCAAGGTGCTGATCATGGACGAGCCGACCGCGGCTTTGACCGAGCGCGAGATCGAAGCGCTGTTCGTCTTCATGGAGCAGCTCAAGCAACGCGGCGTGGCGATTGTCTACGTGTCGCACCGAATGGAGGAGATCTTTCGCGTCTGCGACAAGATCAGCGTGCTGCGCGACGGCTGTTTCGTCGGCGAGCGTCAGACCGCCGCCACCGATTTCGACGAGGTGGTGAGGCTGATGGTGGGCCGCGAGATCGGCGACCGTTTTCCCAAGCGCGCGTCCGAGCCCGGCGCGGTGCGCTTGGAAGTGGAGCGTTTGGCTGACGACGGCAACATCCGTGACATCGGCTTCGAAGTCCGCGCCGGCGAGGTGTTGGGCGTGGCCGGTTTGATGGGGGCGGGCCGCAGCGAGATTCTCAATGTCTTGTTCGGCGTCAAACCGCGCCGACAGGGGCGGGTGCGGCTGGACGGCGCGGAGCTGAACATCCGCCGGCCCGGCGACGCCATTGCCGCCGGCATCGCCTACGTCACGGAAGACCGCAAGAGTCAGGGCCTGGTGCTGGGCATGTCGGTGCGGGAAAACGCCACCTTGGTTCATCTGCGCCGCCACGCGCGACTGGGCGTGGTGAGCCGCCGTTCCGAGAACGAAGAGGCGCGGCGGCTGATTGAGCAATTGCGCATCCGCACCCGCGACGCTGAACTGGATGTCAAATCCCTGTCCGGCGGCAATCAGCAGAAGGTGGTGTTCGCCAAGTGGCTGGCGGAGCCGCCCAAGCTGCTGCTGTTGGACGAGCCGACGCGCGGCGTCGACGTGGGCGGCAAGGCCGAAATCTACCACATCATCAATCAACTGGCGGCCGCCGGCGTGGCCATCGTCATGGTGTCGTCCGAATTGCCGGAGGTGATGGCGATGAGCGACCGCATCCTGGTGATACACGAGGGCCGCCGGGCCGGGCTGTTCGAGGCCGCTTCGGCGAGGCAGGAAGACATCATGGCAGCGGCGGCCGGCGCGACGGCGGACTGAGCGCCGACGCGCATTGAATATTCAGGTCGCGCCCATTGGGCGCAAGCAAGGGAAACGGTAAGCAAGATGACCCCGCAACAAAAAGCAATGCTGCAAAAACTCGGGCCTTTCATCGCCCTGCTGGCGATCTGCGCCGGCTTGTCGGTGATGAGCGCCGACTTCCTGACCATGGGCAATCTGCTCAATGTGATGCGCCAGGTCTCCATCAACGCGCTGATCGCCTTCGGCATGACCCTGGTTATCTTGCTGGGCGGCATCGACCTGTCGGTGGGGTCCATCCTGGCCTTGTCGTCAGTGTTGACCGCGATGCTGCTGCAGGCCGGCGTGGATCCGTTGCTGGCCACGCTGTTGGGCATCCTGTCCGGCGCGTTGATGGGCTGCTGCAATGGTCTGGTGATCAGCAAGGGCAAGGTGGCGCCCTTCATCGCCACCCTGGCGTCGATGACGATTCTGCGCGGTCTGTCGCTGGTGGCGTCCAACGGCAGCCCGATCACCGGCTTCGGCAGCGATATGTTCTCCATGTTGGGCGGCGGCTATGTGGCCGGCGTGGTGCCGGTGCCGGTGGTGTGGATGCTGCTGATGTTCGCCGGCTTCTGGTTCATGTTGAAGAAAACCGTTTTTGGCCGCCATGTTTACGCCACCGGCGGCAACGAGGAGTCCGCGCGTCTCTCCGGCGTTAAGGTGGACCGGGTCAAGATCTGGGTCTACACCCTGTCCGGCGCATTGTCGGCGATGGCCGGCGCGGTGCTGACTTCGCGCTTGAATTCGGCGCAACCCACCGCCGGCGCCGGCTATGAGCTGGACGCCATCGCCGCGGTGGTGCTGGGCGGCACCAGCCTGACCGGCGGCCGCGGCTGGATCGTAGGCACGCTGATCGGCGCTTTGCTGATCGGGGTATTGAACAACGGTCTGAATCTGCTGGGCGTATCGTCCTTCTATCAGCAGGTGATCAAGGGCGTGGTGATTCTGCTGGCGGTGCTGTTGGACCGCAGCGGCAAGAAGTGAGAACGGGCCCGCCGTCGGCGGGCCTGCAGCGCAAGCGACCATTACACAAGGGGAGTTCCGATATGCAACGCTTAATCAAGCCTTTGGTTTTCAGTGTCATCGCGGCGAGTCTGATCGCCTGCACCAAGCAGGGTCCGGCCGACGGCGCCTCGTCCGGCGCCAGCGCGCCAGCCGCGGCCTCCGGCCAGCCGGTAGTGGGTCTGGCGGTGTCCACGCTGAACAATCCGTTCTTCGTCTCGTTGCGCAAGGGCGCGGAAGACGAAGCGGCCAAAGAGGGCGTGCGCCTGATCACCGTGGACGCGCAGGACGACTCCGCCAAGCAGCAAGCCAGCGTTGAGGACCTGATCCAGAAGAAGGTGAGCGTGATCCTGATCAACCCCACCGACTCCTCCGCCGTCGCCAATGTGGTGAAGGAAGCGGTGAGCAAGGGCATCAAGGTGGTGTCGCTGGATCGCAGCGTCAACGGCGCGGAAGTCAGCGCCCACATTGCTTCCGACAATGTGGCCGGCGGCAAGATGGCGGCCGAATTCCTGCTGCAGAAGCTGGGCGGCAAGGGCCGGCTGGTAGAGCTGGAGGGCATTCCCGGTTCCTCCGCCGCTCGCGAGCGCGGCCAGGGTTTCCATGCGGTGGCGGACGGCAAGGCCGAGGTCAAGGTGGTGGCCAAGCAGCCGGCTGATTTCGACCGCGCCAAGGGTTTGTCGGTGATGGAAAACATCCTGCAGGGCAATAAGGATGTGCAAGGGGTGTTCGCCCATAACGACGAAATGGCGCTGGGCGCTTTGAAGGCGATCCAGGCCGCCGGCCTGAAGAACGTCGCGGTGGTGGGCTTCGACGCCACCGCCGACGCGGTGGCCTCGGTCAAGGCCGGCGGCCTGGCCGCGACCGTGCAGCAACAGCCGGAGTTGATTGGCCAGTACGGCGTGCAGACCGCCAAGAAGCTGATCGACGGCCAGCAGGTGGAGAAATTCATCCCGGTGCCTTTGAACCTGGTCAAGCAGTAAGCCGGGGGAGGCCGCCATCGCTCTGGCGACGGCGGCCCGCTTGAGGTAAGGTTGCCAGCAATCGGCGGCCCCGTCCCGCGCTTGCGCAGGCCGGGGCTGTTTTGCAATTGAGTTTTGGGCGGCGGGCATGGCGCCGCCGCATGAGGAATAGGCTGTCGATGAGCGGCTACAAGCGTTTGACCATAGACGACATCGCCGAACTGGCCGGCGTGTCGCGCACTACCGCCAGCATGGTGCTCAACGGCCATGCCGAGCGCTACCGCATTTCCCGGGCCACGGTGGAGCGCGTGGAGAAGGTGGCGCGTGAGCAGCATTTCAACCCGTCGCAGTCGGCGCGTTCCTTGCGTTCGCGGCGCAGCAATTCGGTGGGACTGGTGATTCCCGATTTGACCAACTCCGCTCACGCGGCACTGGCTCAGGCGATGGAAGAGTTGTGTCGCCAGCGCGACTACCAGATGCTGCTGGTGACCAGCGACGAAGATCCGCGGCGCGAGGCCGAGGTCATGGCCCATCTGGCGGCGCGGCAGGTGGACGCTATGATCGTGGTGCCGTGCACGCACGAGGCCAAGTCTTACCAGAAATGGGTGCGGCGGCTGCCGCTGGTGTTTGTCGACCGCAGGGTGGACGGCAGCGGCATTCCGTCGGTGGTCACCGACGGTTGCGCCAGCGTGGAGCGGCTGGTGGGCGACGCCTTGGAGCAGGGCGTGTCTGAAGTGGTGTTCTTCGGCGGCCAGGCCGAGCTGTCGCCCAGCCGCGACCGTTTGCAAGGCTATCGCCAGGCCTTGGCGCGGCATGGCGTGGAGGAAAAGCCGGGCTGGGTCTGCCATCGAGACTACCTGCGCCGTTCCGGTTTCGAACTGATGCAGCAATGGCGGCAACAGCATCAACGCCTGCCTCAGGCTTTGTTCACCGCCTCGGTGTCGCTGCTGGAGGGCGCGCTGGCCTTTCTCAATCAGCATTGCGGCCTGGCCAACGCGCCGCTGCGCCTGCTGACCTTTGACGATCACTCCTTGCTGGATTGCCTGCCGCTGCGCGTTGACGCCATTGTGCAGGACAGCCGCGAAATGGCGGCGCGCAGCCTGGATCTGGCCCTGGCTTTGCTGGAAGGGCAGACGCTGATCGAGCCGGAGGCCCTGGTGCCGGCCAGCTTGCACCGGCGCTGGCCGGATTAGGGTCTGTTGAACTATGTTTTTCCCCGGCGGAAAAACAAAGCTCAACAGACCCTGGGGTTTGCTGCCGCTTTGCCAGCCGGCGTACAATAGCCGTTTTACGTTTTCGAGCCTGAATCACCATGATCCGTACCCGTTTCGCTCCCAGTCCCACCGGTTATCTGCATATCGGCGGCGTGCGCACCGCGCTGTTTTCCTGGGCCTACGCCCGCAAGAACAAGGGCGTGTTCGTGCTGCGCATCGAGGACACCGATCTGGAGCGTTCGACGCCGGAGTCGGTGAAGGCGATTTTGGACGGCATGCACTGGGTGGGCCTGGACTACGACGAAGGCCCGTTCTACCAGACCCATCGCTTCGACCGTTACAAGGACGTGATTCGGCAACTGCTGGACTCCGGCCACGCCTACCTGTGCTATTGCAGCAAGGACGAGCTGGAAGCGATGCGCGCGGAGCAAGAAGCGCGCGGGGAAAAGCCGCGCTACGACCGTCGCTGGCGCCCGGAAGCCGGCAAGACCTTGCCGACCATCCCCGCGGACGTGACTCCGGTGGTGCGCTTCAAGACCCCGCTGGACGGCGTGGTGGCCTGGGACGACGCGGTCAAGGGCCGCATCGAGATCGCCAATCAGGAACTGGACGATCTGATCATCGCCCGCCCGGACGGCAGCCCGACCTATAATTTCTGCGTGGTGGTGGATGACTGGGATATGCAGATCACCCATGTGATCCGCGGTGACGACCACGTCAACAATACTCCGCGCCAGATCAATATCCTGAAGGCCTTGAACGCGCCGCTGCCGGTGTACGGCCATCTGCCCATGATTCTCAACGAGGACGGCCAGAAGATGTCCAAGCGCCGCGACGCGGTCAGCGTGGTGGACTATGCCGACAAGGGCATCTTGCCGGAAGCGCTGCTTAACTACCTGGCGCGCCTGGGCTGGGGCCACGGCGACGACGAGTTCTTCTCCATGGAGCAGTTCGTCGAGTGGTTCAGCCTGGAGGCGGTGAGCGCGTCCGCCAGCCGTTTCAACCACGAAAAATTCATGTGGCTGAACGCTCAGCATATCAAGAGCGCGGACAACGGTCGCCTGGCCGAGCTGATCGCGCCGCGTTTGGCCGCCGCCGGCGTCGAGCTGTCCGGCGGGCCCGCCATCGAAGAGGTGATCGCTCTGGTCAAGGAGCGGGTGCAGGATTTGAACGCGCTGGCGTTGGAAGTGGACTATTTCTATCGCAAGCGGGAAGCCGCGGCGGCCGACGTGGACAAGCATCTGTCCGACGACAGCGTGGCGCGCATGGGTCGTTTCGCCGATAAGCTGGCGGGTTTGGACATCTGGTCCGCGGAAGCCATCCACGAGCTGTTCAAGCCTTTCTGCGCTGAAGAGGGCATCAAGATGGGGCAGTTGGGCATGCCGTTGCGCGTGCTGGTGTGCGGGACCACGCAGACCCCGTCGGTGGACGCGGTGCTGGCCTTGATCGGCAAGGACGAAGTGCTGCGCCGCCTGCGCGGCTAAGCCGGCTCGCAGCGTCAACGCAAACCGCCCCGCAAGTTTTGGCTTGCGGGGCGGTTTGTTTTACGGCGGGCTCTGTATCAATTCATTGCCTGCTGCGCGGAGGGGCGGCTGTGTTCGGCGAGTACGGTTGCGGGATGTTTGCGCCGGTTCTGCGCGTTCCGCCTTTTCAGCCCCAAAGCCTTCCGTCCTGTGCTCGCGAGGCTTTGAACAGGCTGTCAGGCCAGCGCCGGTTCCGCGCAGGGGCGCGCGCAAATCTCCGGGGCGGGTTGGCTCATGTAATGATCCAGCAGCAAGCGCATGTAGCGATGGCTCTGACAGATCGCGTGACGCAGTTCCGCCACTTGCCGCGAGCTTGGGTCTTCACCCACCAAAGTGACGATGATTTCCAACGCCTCCCAGGGGTGCTCGTCGTCGTAATGCGCGTGCAGTGCCAGCCACTTCATCGCCTTGGCGCGCTTCTCCTTGGGAAACTGCCGGGCGTAATCCTCCTTGGAGCAGACGGCGGCGCACCATTCTCCGGTGGCGCCTTCTATTGCGTAATTGGTGGCCGCCATCGCCACCTCCAGCGATTCACGCTCGCAGATCTGATGGCACCAGTGGCTGAGACTCAGCGTTTCCAGCGCCTGGGGGTTGCGCAGCAGACTGTCGATGTCCACGCCGGATGCGAGGGCCCATTGCACCCAGTGGTCGGCGTGGTTTTGCTCCACCCGGATGTTGCGGATCAGGTAGCGGCGCGCCATATCGTGGCCGCGATGCTGACCGTAGCGCACTTTCAGCAGGTTCTTGGCCATGTATTGCGGAAACTGTTCGATCACCGGCCAACCACCGCGCAGAAAAGCTTGGTGGACGGCGTTGGGCAGCACGCCGTCGCGCATCTGCCGGAACAGTTCGTGTTCCACCACCTGGCGTTTGAAGGCGTCGCAGTGACGCACCAGCTCCCTTGTCCATTCCGGATAGCTGTGGAGGTCCATCAGCGGGCCGCTCCTGACAAAACCGATCTCTTTACTCATCATGTCCCCTTTCCTTAGAAGCAAGGCCGGGCCAAGCCGGCCAGACGCGACGGCCTCCCGGCCGCCCTGATCCGGCCTGAGAACCAGGCCGGTAGCCTATTGCTGTCGCATTCGGCGGTCGCCGCGCGCATGGCTGAAGCCGAAGGGTTCCGGCCGGCTCAGGTGGAAGCCCTGGGCGTAGTCCACGCCCAGTTTGCGCAACTCGGCCACGATCTCGGGCGTGTCTACGAATTCGGCGATGGTGCGCTTGCCGGTGACGTGGCCGATGTGATTGATCATCTCCACCATGGCGTGGTCTATCGGGTCCGTCGCCATCTCGCGGACGAAGCTGCCGTCGACTTTCAGAAAGTCCACTGGCAAGTGCTTCAGGTAGGCGAAGGAGGACATGCCGGTTCCGAAATCGTCCAGCGAGAACAGGCAGCCGATTCGGCGTAGTTCGTGGATTAGCCGCTGCGCGGCCTCCAGGTTGGCGATGGCGTTGGTTTCTGTGATCTCGAAGCAGATCAGTTCCGGAGGCACCCCGCTGCGTTGAAACTGCTGCTGCACGAAGGCGAGGAAACCATCGTCGCACAAGGTGGAACCGGACAGATTGATTGCGCAGTGCCTAATGTCCTGATTGCCGGCGCGGCGCAGCAGCGCCAGTTCCTGGAATACTTTCTCCACCACGATGCGGTCGATTTCGGTCATCAGGCCGTAACGCTCCGCGATCGGCACGAACAAGCCCGGGGGCACCTGGCTGCCGTCGTCGGCGTTGAGGCGCAGCAGCACCTCGACATAGCGGCCGCTTTCCGGATGGGCCGCCAGCGGGACGATGTCCTGAGCGTACAGGGTGAAGCTGTCGTCGCGCAGGGCTTGGCGCAGCCGCTGCACCCAGTCCATCTCGTGAAAGCGCGCCGACACTTCGGAATTGTGAGGGATGTGCAGTTGGATGCGGTTGCGGCCTTTTTCCTTGGCCATATAGCAGGCGATGTCGGCCGAACGCATCACCTCAGCCAGCGAGGTGTCGGCGTCGGATACGCAGACCAGGCCGATGCTGGCGCTGATGGAAAATTGGTTGCCTTCCCACTGGAAGCTGCATTCCATGATGGCCTGGCGCAGATTATTGGCCTTGGCGATGGCGGATTCGACCGAGCTGTTGCCGAGCAAGACGCCGAACTCGTCGCCGCCCAGCCGCGCCAGCGTGTCTGAAGCGCGCAGGCGCCGCGCCACCGAGCGGCTGATCTGGCACAGGAGTTCGTCGCCGGCGGCGTGGCCGTAGGTGTCGTTGATCAGTTTGAATTGGTCCAGGTCGATGAACATCAGCGCCAGCGACGCCTCGGCCTGGCCCAGTTGCTTGATCGCCTTGATGGCGCGGGTTTCGAACTCCCTGCGGTTGACCAGGCCGGTCAGCGCGTCGTGGCTGGCCTGCCAGGACAGTTCGTTGATGTATTGCTGCTCCGAGGTGTTGTCGTGCAGCACCAGCACGATGCCGTATTGCTCGCCGTGGCGGTCGCGAATCGGCGCGGCCACCAGGCTGACCTGCAGCGGAATCGCGTTGTGGCGAAGCATGTTCAGCTTGGGGTAGGTGCGGCTGGTTTCGTCCTGGCGGCAAAGCTCGGCGAAGCTCAGCGCGCTGTCGGTTTCTTGCCCTTGTTTGATCAGGCTGAGCAGTTCGTCGAAGTGCAGGCCCAGGCTTTCCGTCTCTATGTGGCTCAGCATGCGCTTGGCGCTGTGGTTCAGATAGATCACCGCGCCCTGCATGTTCAGGGTGATCACGGCGTCGCCTATCGATTGAAGCGTGATCTCGGCGCGTTGTTGCTCCGCTTGCAAGGCGGCTTTGTAATTGTCCGAAGCCTGGATCAGCCGGCGGATCTGCAAAATGGTCAGCAGCACCAGCAGCATTCCGGCGATCAGGTTGGCGCTCCAGACCGCCTGGCTTACCTCGCGGGAGGCGTTGCCCAGCACGCGGGAAAAGCCTTGGGCAGGCGCTTTCACCGCTTCGTTGATTTCGGCGATCTGAGAAGTGAGGGCGGCTTTGTCCGCCTGGCTCAAGGAGCCGTCGGCGTAGCCCTGGCGCAACTGCTCGCCTATGGTCTGAATTTCCTGGAGGTAGTAATCGCCGATTTTCCAATAGCGGATGGCTTCGGCCAGGTAGCTGATGTGGTGAAACCACAAATAGGCTCGGATAATGTTGTCAATGTCGTCGGGATGGTTGCCGCCGTCCAGGAAGCCTTGGCGCGCGGTGCCCAGGTCCGGCGGCTTGCGATCCAGCGCCAGCCGGGCCCGGTGGTCGCCCAACTGGATGGAGATCGCTAGCCGGTAGCGTTGGAAATCGTGGTCGGATCCGGTCTGGGCGTAGCGGGTTAAGTGGTAGATGGAGTCCTTCTGCGCTTTCGACCACAAGCCTTCCCCCGCCACATAGGCTCGGGCGGTGGAAACCACATAGAGGCTGAACGCGCTTAGCGCCACCTGCATGACGACGATGAGCAGGAAGGGCAGCACGACAAAGAGCAACTGTCGGTTGGCGGTATTCGACCTCATGGCGGTTCCGGCTGATGAATATGGTAACTATGCGGCTAATGGTCCCCATCAAGCGCCGACGCCGACGTCTCTGGCACGAGCGGCGAGCCGGCGCCGCGGTTGAATTCGGAGCCTGCCTGTCGCGGCGTGCCCGCCGACGGGCGGAAGTTCACCGGTCTAAGTGCTGGTGTATCGCGTTTTTATCATCCCATTCGAAATTATTCAATGTTTTTGACAACTATATCGAATGTTTATTTTAGATGAGGAGGTTTGATAATAAATGAATAGCCTAATTTCTCCGGGCTTGCCGTTGGCTTGATTGTATTTGCGCCTGGCGCTGCGGGAGGAGCACTGCGCTGGCAATCGCCGGCGCGACGCGACGGGGCCGGTGGAAAGAACGTCGTTCGCCAAAGTTGGCGGGGCAAGCTTGGGCCACGCTCGCCGCGCGAGGTTTTCTCCACGCGCGGCGAATCGAAAATCAACAAGCGCTTACATAGAGGCGGCGTCGCGCGAAGCCTGGTCGTACAAGCTGGCCAGCATGCGCAGCAATTGCGCGTTGTCGCCGATATCGGCCTGCTGGCCGCCGTTGTCGATCAGCGCGTTGATCAGGCATTGCTCGCGCACGTCGCGGTAGCGCTGGCACAGTTCGACGCCGGCCTGGGTGGTGGCGAACAAAGCTTCCTTGCCCACTTTTTCGCTGCCGACATAGCCCATCTTCACCAGTTTTTTCAGCGCGTAGGACACCACATGCGTGTCTTCTATATTCAGCACGAAGCAGATGTCCGCCAATTTCTTGCTGCGGCCGCGGTGGTTGACGTGATGCAGCAGCGACACTTCCATCGCGGTCATATCGGTCTCTCCGGCCGCCGCCATGCAGCGGATCATCCAGCGATTGAAAGCGTTGTTGGCCACGATCAAGCCGAATTCGAACTCGGATAGTTCGGCGCAACGCTCGGAAACTAAGTGCGATGAGGAGACGATGTTGCGTTGAGCGTTCATGGACGGGCCTGGAGACGAAGTGGCTTGGCCGGCCAGTATAGCAAAACGTCATTTGCGCTGGACATGGCCAATAAATACAAATAATTTATAGATGTTTTATCTGCAAAATAAAAAATATACGCACCGCGAGACGGGCGGCTGCAAATGGAGAATGGTTTGGCATCGAACTCAATGCGCTATTACCTGCTGGGTGAGCGGGCCGCTGTCTTGGAAAGCGTTAGGCCGGCCGATCTGGCGTGTCAGCGACGCATCTGGTGGCTGGCGCAAACCTTGACGGGCGCGCCCGGGCTGATCGACGTGGTGCCCGGCATGAACAATCTCACCCTGATCTTCGATCCGGACGCCAGCGACGGCGAGGCCTGGCTGGGACGCTTGCGCCGCGGCTGGGCGGAAGCGCAAGAGGCCGAGCCGCGCTTGCGGCGGGTGGAGGTGCCGGTGCGTTACGGCGGTCGTCACGGTCCGGACCTGGCCGCGGTGGCGGCGCATGCCGGCCTGAGCGAAGCGGAAGTGGTCGCTGCGCACGCTTCGGCGGACTACGTGGTGTACTTCCTCGGTTTTCAGCCTGGTTTCGCCTATATGGGCGGATTGCCCGAGCGTTTGGCCACGCCGCGGCGCGCAGAGCCCAGGTTGGCGGTGCCGGCCGGTTCGGTGGGCATTGGCGGCGGGCAGACCGGCATCTATCCGGCGACCAGCCCCGGCGGCTGGCAGATCATCGGCCGAACTCATCTGACATTATTTGATTCGCGGCGCGCGGAGCCGTCCCTGTTGCTGCCGGGAGACTGCGTGCGCTTTGTGCCGAGGGAGAATGGTGATGATTGAAATTACGCAGGCCGGCATTCAAAGCACGGTGCAGGATTTGGGCCGGCGTGGTTTGCGCCATCTCGGCGTGGCGCAGGGCGGAGCGCTGGACGCGCCAGCGCTGATCATGGCCAACCGTCTGTTGGGCAACTCCGCGGACGCGGCCGGCATCGAGGTGGCTTTGGGGCCGTTTGGCCTCCGTTTTCTGCGCGATGGCTGGTTCGCCTTGATGGGGGCGGACTTTGGCGCGGAGTTGGACGGCGAGCCGGTGTGGAGCGGTTGGCGCTATCCGGCCCGCGCGGGTCAGCATTTGCTGTTGCGTGGCTGCCGCCACGGCATGCGGGCTTATCTCGCCTTGGCCGGCGGCATCGACGCGCCTCTGGTTTTGGGCGCGCGCGCCACTGACTTGCAAGCGGGTCTGGGCGGCTGGATGGGGCGGGCGTTGGAGGCGGGGGACCAGTTGCCATTGGGACCGGCGCTTGCGCTGTCCGGCCGGCTGGGCCGGCGCAATCTCGGCTGGTCGCCGGTGTTGCGCGCCTTGCCGGGTCCGGAGTGGCAGCAGTTCGCCCGCGCGGCGCGGCAGGCGTTCAGCGAGAGCGAGTGGACGGTGTCCGCCCAGAGCAATCGCATGGCTTACCGCTTGCAGGGCGAGGCCCTGGCGCGGGAGACCGCCGGGGATTTGCCGTCCCACGGGGTATTGCCCGGCGTGGTGCAGGCGCCGCCGGGCGGCCAGCCCATTGTTTTGCTGGCGGACGCGCAGGCGACGGGAGGCTACCCGCGCATCGCCTGCGTGATTGAAGCGGATTTATGGAAACTGGCGCAGGCGCGGCCGGGGGCCAAGCTGCGTTTCGAGATGGTGGACGCGCAACAGGCGGCGGCGGCGCGTTTGCGCCTGCGCCAGTGGTTGCAGGGACAGGATTGGAGTCAGGCATGCAGATCGATTTGAACGCCGACATCGGCGAGGGTTGCGGCGACGACGCGGTGATCATGGACCAGGTCAGCTCGGTGAACATCGCCTGCGGCTGGCATGCGGGCGATGCTGAAACCATGTGGCGGGCGGTGCGGGACGCGACGCGACGCGGGGTGGCGATGGGCGCTCACCCAGGCTTTCCCGACCGCGAGCATTTTGGCCGCAGGACGATGCAGCGCGCGCCGGAACAGGTGTATCAGGACGTGCTCTACCAAGTGGGCGCGCTAGGAGCCATGGCTCGGGCCGCAGGAACGCGGCTGCGCCACGTCAAGCCGCACGGCGCGCTGTACAACCAGGCGGCGCGCGATCCGGCGCTGGCCGACGCCATCGCCCGCGCGGTGAAGGATTTCGATCCTGAATTGCGGTTGGTGGGTTTGGCCGGCGGGGAGTCAGGCCGCGCCGCGCGGCGTCACGGCTTGCAAGCGGTAGAAGAAGTGTTCGCCGACCGCGCCTATCTGGCCGACGGCAGCCTGGCGCCGCGCGGAATGCCGGGAGCGGTGATCGAGGACGCGGAGCAGGCTTTGCGCCAGACCCTGGAGCTGGTGTTGCGCGGGCGAGTGGCCTGCCTGGACGGCGGGGCGCTGGAGATTCGCGCCGATAGCGTTTGCCTGCACGGAGACGGCGCGCACGCGCTGGAGTTCGCGCGGCTGCTGCGTCGGCGCTTGGAACAGGAGGGCGTGCGCATCGTTGCTTTGTGAGCCTTACCCGGAAACTAGAGCCGTCCGTAGGCGGCCATTTCCATCATACAAAGGAGAAACTGCATGGATCTTGCATCCTATCTGCCCCTGGTGGGCATTCCCGTCGTTGTGGCGGGCTTCGCCTTGCGCTTCAATCCGCTGCTGGTGGTTACCGCCGCCGGCCTGGCGACCGGTTTGGCGGTCGGCATGGATTTGGGCGCGCTGTTGGAAACCTTCGGCGAGAAATTCCTCAATAGCCGTCAATTGGCCACCTTCATTCTGATCTTGCCGGTGATCGGCCTGTTGGAGCGCTATGGTCTGAAAGAACGAGCGCAGCAATGGATAGCGGGCATCAGGAGCGCCACCACCGCGCGCATTCTGATGTTGTACTTCGTGGTGCGCGAGCTGACCGCCGCGCTGGGCTTGATCAATCTGGGCGGCCATGCCCAAACCGTGCGCCCCTTGCTGGCGCCGATGGCCGAGGGCGCCGCGGCCAACCAGTTGGGAGAGCTGCCGCAGGTCTTGCGCGACCGCATCCGCGCGCATGCCGCCGCCTGCGACAATATCGCGGTGTTTTTCGGCGAGGATATTTTCATCGCCTTCGGCGCGGTCTTGTTGATGGACGCCTTCCTCAAGGAAAACGGCATCGCCAATATCGAACCGCTGCACATCGGCCTGTGGGCGATTCCCACCGCCGTCAGCGCGTTGATCATCCACATGGCGCGGCTGGCGCGGCTTGACGCCGGGCTGCAGCGCGATATCGCCGCTTGGCGCGCTAAACAGGAGGCTGCGGTATGAAGGCATGGTTCAGCATCAATGATATTTATTATCTGATCGGCATCGTGGTGATGCTGTTGGTGGGCATGACGCTGCGCGACCGCGGCAATCCCAAGCGCTATACCACCGCCTTGTTCTGGTTCTTGTTCGGCTCCACCTTTTTGTTCGGCGACTTGATGACGGCGGTTCTGGGCAAAGCGATGACTTATCGCCTGGTGGGCCTCATCGTGATTGCGCTCGCCCTGCTGGCCGGCGCCGGTCTGCTGGCGCCAGGCAGTTATAGCCAAAGCAGCGATCAGAAGCGGCGGGAGGCCGCCAGCCGCCTGGGTAACAAGGTTTTCCTGCCCGCCTTGTTGATTCCGCTGTTGACTGTGGCTTGTACTGTTTTGCTTAAGGGAGTCGGGATTGGCGGCGCGGCCTTGTTGGATCAGAAGCATTTGACCCTGGCCGCCTTGGCGGTGGCCTGCGTCTGCGCGGTGTTGCTGAGCTGGAAGCTGACCGGTGGCACCCCGCTGCAGGCGGTGCGCGAATCGCGCCGCCTGGTGGACGCTATTGGCTGGGCGGCCATCCTGCCGCAGATGCTGGCGATGCTGGGCGGGGTGTTCGTCGCCGCCAAGACCGGCCTGGCGGTACAAGAGGTGGTGAGCCTGTTCGTCGATCCAGGCAACCGCTTCTTGCTAGTGGCGATCTACTGTATCGGCATGGCGCTGTTCACCATGATCATGGGCAACGCCTTCGCCGCATTTCCGGTGATGACCGCCGGCATCGCGCTGCCTTTCCTGATTGTCGGTCAGCATGCCGACGCGGCGCCGTTGGTGGCTATCGGCATGTATTCCGGCTATTGCGGCACGTTGATGACGCCGATGGCGGCCAATTTCAATATTGTGCCGGCAGCCTTGCTGGAGTTGAAGGACAGATACCTGGTGATCAAGACTCAGATCCCCACTGCGCTGGCCTTGCTGGGCGTGAATATCCTATTGATGTATTTCATCGTGTTCCGTTGAGGAGACAGCATGAATCCGCAACAAGCATCCAGGCTGGCGGCGCTGCCGCTGGCCGGGCTGGTTCGGGAGTATCCGAACTTTCTGAGCCATCTGCTGAACGGGCCAGAGGACGCGCGCGCGCCGCGTGATTTGCACCCGGTGTTCTACGGTTGCTACGACTGGCACTCCGCCGTGCACGGCTTCTGGCTGCTGGCGCGGCTGGCTCGTCGTTTTCCAAGCTTGCCGGAGCAGGCTGATATCGTCGCTCTGTTCGCCAGCCATTTTTCGCCGCAGGCTTTCCAGGCGGAGGCGGACTACTTCGCCGCCCCGGGCCGTACAAGCTATGAGCGGCCTTATGGCTGGGCCTGGTTGCTGGCCCTGGCGCAAGAGCTTGAGGCCTGGGATGCGTCTCAAGCCGGGCAATGGCGCGCGGCGATGCGGCCGCTGCTGACTTTGATCCGCCAGCGCTGGCTGACGTTTCTACCTTTGCAGGACTATCCGACCCGCAGCGGCGGGCACGCCAACACCGCCTTTGCCTTGTTGCTGAGCCTGGACTACGCCCGCGCCGCCGACGATGCCGAGCTGGCGCAGGCGCTGGAGGCTGCCGCCCGGCGTTATTTCCTGGCCGATGCGGATTATCCGACGCGTTTGGAGCCAAGTGGCGACGATTTCCTATCGCCCAGCTTATGCCAGGCTTTGTTGCTTAGCCGGCTGTTGCCGGCCGAGCCGTTTCGCGATTGGCTGCGCGCTTTCCTGCCGGATTTTCCGCGGAGCGCTGCCTTGCTGAGTCCGGTTAAGGTCAGCGACGGCTCGGACCCCAAGATCGGCCATCTCATCGGCTTGAATTTGAGCCGCGCCTGGTGTTTGCGCCAGTTGACGGCGGCCTTGCCGCCGGACGACGCTTGGCGGCCTTTGCTGAGCCAAAGCGCGCGGGCGCATTTGGACGCCGGCCTGCCGCAGGTGGTCAGCGGTCATTACACCGGCGAGCATTGGCTGGGGACTTTCGCTTTGCTGGCTTTGGACGAGGGAGTGCTTGAATGAGCAAGATCGTGTTGTTGACGGGCTTTGAACCGTTTGGAGGCGAGAGTGTGAATCCGTCATGGGAGGCCGCGAACCGGCTGGACGGCGAGCCGTTGGTGGGCGCGGTGGTGGCGGCGAGGCGGCTGCCCTGCGTGTTTGGCGAGGCCTTGAGCGTTTTGCGCGGAGAGATGGCTGCGCTGAGGCCGGCGCTGGTCGTGGCGGTGGGGCAGGCGGGCGGGCGCCCCGAGCTATCTTTGGAACGGGTGGCGATCAATGTAGACGATGCCCGCATCGCGGACAACGCCGGCCGGCGGCCGATAGACCGGCCGGTGGTGCCGGGAGGGCCTGCCGCTTATTTTTCGTCCTTGCCGATCAAGGCCCAGGCGGCGGCCTTGCGCGCCGCCGGCATTCCGGCGGCGGTGTCGCAGAGCGCAGGCACCTTTGTCTGCAATCATGTGTTCTACGGCCTGATGCACGCCTTGGCCGGCGCGCCTGCGCGCGGCGGCTTCATCCATATTCCCTATTTGCCGGAGCAGGCCGCCGCGCATCCGGGCGCGCCCAGCATGAGCCTGGATATGATCGTCGCCGGTCTGCGGCTAGCCTTGGAAACGGCCTTGACGGCGACGGAGGACATTGTCGAGACGGGCGGGGCGACGCACTAGGCGGCAATTACACTTTGAGCGCGCGCAGCCACTGCCAGCTGGCGATGCCGGCCAGGGTGGCCAGCAGCGAACCGCAGACATGGACGGCGACGGCGGTCAGCGCCGGCAGCAGCCGCTGTTGCTGCAGCAGGGAGACGACTTCGGCGGAAAAGGTGGAGAAGGTGGTCAGGCCGCCGCAGAAGCCGGTGATCACCAGCAGCCGCCATAGCGGCGACACGCCCGGCGCGCTGGCGAAGAAGGCGACGGCGAGGCCGATGATGTAGCCGCCGACTAGATTGGCGGCCAGCGTGCCCGGCGGCAGGCTGGGCAACAGGCTGTTGAGCTTGACGCCCAGCGCCCAGCGCAGCAGCGCCCCCAGCGCGGCGCCGACGGAGATGGCGAGTAGGGTTTTCCACATGGAGCGGGTCTGGCTAGAAAGCAAAACCCTATTGTGCCGGCCAGACGCCGCCAAGTATAGGCCGGTTTGCCGGAGCGAGTTCAAAGCCTCGCGCGTCGGGGCGAGACAAGGCGAAACCGCCGAGAAGGCGGAATGCGCAAGAGGGAATGGGCATTTCCGAAGCGGCTTTCAAGGCCTTTGCCTGGCTAGCCCGCCTACGCGCAGCAGACATTGAACCTTTTATTTAGAGGATTTCGGCAATGCTGCGCGCCGCGCGCTTGGCGTCCAGAAAAATCAGGCCCAGCTTGGCCTCGCGCCGCGCGATCACGGTCAGCACCGCGTCCGGGCTGGCGTGGCTCATCAGGATGTAGCCGTGCTCTCCCTTGACCATCACTTGTTCCAGGCCGCCGCGCGCCAGTTCGCGCGCGGTGCGTTCGCCCAGCGACAGCATCGCCGCGGCCATCGCGCCGACCCGGTCTTCGTCAACCTCCTGCGGCAGCAGCGCCGCCATGGTCAGGCCGTCGGCGGAAATGATGGCGGACGCTTCTATGTCGGCGGACGCGCCGTTGAGGTCGCTCAGGATGGATTTGAGCATCTGTTCACGCATGGGGTTCTCCAGGGTTTTGTTCAATGCGCCGGCCGCCGCGCGGCCGGGGTTCAGGCGTAGCGGCGCGCCAGCAGCTCCACCAGGCCGACAAAGGCTTCGCTTTGCAGCCGCGGCTCGCCGCCTATGATCAGCGCGAAGGCCTGCTGCGCCACGTGCAAGGGGTAAAAAGCCAGTTGGCTGCGGCCGGCAGGGTCCACCGCGGCCCAGGCGGCGCTGCCCAGATTGAGATGGTTCTTGAGCAATAGATGATGCCGACGGCTCAAGGACATCAAATCGCCGGCCAGCGCGGCGATTTCCTCGGCGGTTTCGTGGTGGAAGCCGGCGGTGGCGTAATAGAGGCCGTTATCGTCGGCCAGCAAGGCCTGAGCGCTGCCGGACAAAGCCGCCAGAATCTCCGGCAACTGACTTTCCAGATTGCCGGCGGGGGCCGGCCGCGGTTCGGCGGTGCCGTGCACGAATTCCAACCGTTGCAATCGATAGAGGGTGGCCAGCGCCTGCTCCAACTCGTCGTCGCACCACTCGCTGAGCAAGGGTTCGCTCAGCGGCACCGCATGGCCAAGCCGCAGAATGTTGAGCAGCAGGCGACGGGTCAGATCGGCTTCGGCTCCGGCGACGGCGTAAAAAGCGCCGGCCGGCGTGGCCATCGGATAGAGCGGCCCGCTCAGGCGCAGTTCTTCGTTCATTGCGGTTCTCCCAAGCCCGGGTCTATCGAGTACAGCAGCGCCAGCAGCAGCTGTTTGATGTCTTCGCGGCTGCGGCAGTCCACTTCGAACACCGGCGCGTTCAAGCCGCGCGCCGCCAGGGCTTCGGCGTAGACGGCGGTGGCGGACAGCGGCGCGAGATCGGTCTTGCTGACGCCCAGCGCCAGCGGCGCGCGGCGCAGCAGCGGTTCGAAGGCGCGCAGGAAGAAGTTGAGATCCTGTAGTGGGTTGGCGCGGCTATGGTCCAGCAGCAGGATCAGACCTATGCTGCCGCGGCTGACGATGTCCCACATGAAGTCGAAGCGTTCCTGGCCGGGGGTGCCGTAGAGGTGGACCTTGGTGTCGGCGTCCAGGCGCAGCATGCCGTAGTCCAGCGCTACCGTGGTGTGGTCCTTGCGATGCAGGGTCATGTCGCTGGCCTTGGCGTCGGTGCGGATCGGGGCGATGTCGCTGATGGCGGCGATGGCGGTGGTCTTGCCTGCGCCCACGGGGCCGGCGAAGAGAATTTTGTTATCGGGGCTGCGCATGATGGAAGGTCGTGAGGCTCACAAGCGGGTCACTTTTTGCAAGAGTCGGGACAGGAGGCCGGCGCCGTCTGGGGCAAGGGCTCCGGTCGGCGTCGAACCGGGCCGCACCGGCGCGCTGGATATCACTTTCAGGGGCGGCGCGTCGCTGCGCCAGTCCAGCAGGCCCAGAGCATGGGCCGCGGCCAGGAAGGTGCAGGCGTGTTCGGGATCCACGCGCAGCAGCCGGATGATGATGCGCAGCGTGGCGGGCGTTTTGGTCAGCAGCGCGCTCAGACGCGTCGCGTCCGGCAGCGCCGCCAAGCGGGTCAGGTTGGGCCATTGCCTCAGCCGCAGCGGAGTGTCTGCGGCGATGCCGGCGGGCAGCCGGCCCTGGCTGCTCCAGATCGCCAGCTGCCATAGCAGCGCGGACAGCGGCTGGGTGACGACGCCGGCGCTGGCGCCGGCGGCCTGAGCCTGCAATGCGAGTGCATCCTGCCGGCACAGCTCGCGCAATTGCTCCGCGGGCAGCAGACATTGCGCTTGCGCGCGGTCCGGCCGCAGCCATAGCAGCGGCCGGCCGTCGGCCAGCAACAGCGCAGGCCGCGGCTGGCGCGCCAATCGCGTCGTCGCGCCGAGCAGGCCTCGGCGGGGATCGAAGCGGGCGATGGAGATTGACGGCATGGAGGGAGCCGGCGCGGCGGTCGGTTCGGGCCGAGGCGTCGGAAGCGGGGCCGTCGCCGGAGCGGGTGTTGCAACGGACGCGGGCCTCAGCGCCGCTTGCAATTGGGGAAACAGGGACTCCACCCGAAGCGGTTTGATCAGCGTCGGGGCCGGCGCGTGTTCCGGCGGCTCCGAGGCGACGATCAAGGCGGGCAGCGACGGGTGACGGAGGCGGAACTCCTCCCAGGCTTGCCAGCCGACGGGGCTGTCGATGTCGACGATGGCCAGGTCCGGCGAGTGTTGGCACGGCGATTCCAGCAAGCGGTAGCTTATGCTGTGGTGCAAGCGAAAAGCCATGCGCAGCAGGGCCAGCTTGCGGTCGTCCATGCCGACGGCGAGCACGGCGATATCGGAGGCGGGCGGGGTGGAGCGCGGCATGGGCGTTTTGCTCAGGCGGCCAGCATGCGCCGACGGGCGGCGTTGGCGTCGGCGTCGAAACCGGCCAACTGCGCGCTGACCTCCAGCGGCAGTCGCGTCACATGCGAGCGCAGCTGCTGCAAAAGCCACTGGAAGCGCGCCCGGTCGTCCTGGCGACGGTAAAGCTGCAGCAAAGGCGGATAGTTGGCGGCGTCCTCCGGCTGGCTCAGCACCGCCTGTTCCAAGGTTTGGATAGCCATATCGACTTGGCCTTCGCTGAGATAGACGTCGGCCTCGCCGCGCGCGTCGACGCTCTCGGTCGCCGTCGTCGCGGTTTGCCGCGTGACCAGCGGCCGGCGCAAAGGCGCGGTGGCAGGGGGCGCGCCGCTGAAGCCGAAACTGCGGCCTATGCGTTCCAGCTCCGGCCGTTCGGGGCGTTGCGCCAGCAGATCCAGCACAGGGTGGGGGCCGAGCAGCCAGCCCGCGTGGATCAATTGTTCTTTGAGGCTTACGCCGTGCTCGCCCAGCGCCAAGTGGAAGCGCCAGAGCGTCCGCGCATAGCGCGGTAGTTGGCGCTGCCGGTAATGCACGTGCAGCAGGTCCAGCAGATGCGCCAGCGAGTGGGGCCGCAAGGCCAGCGTCTGTTCCAACGCGCTGGTCGCGGCGGCGTATTCTTGCCAGCGCAGCCAGACTCTGGCCCGGCGCTCTGCCGGCAACAGCGCGGCGATGACGTCTTTCTCTCTTTCGTTCAGTGGAAACAGCGGGGCGCAGCCATGCAGCAAGACTTGCGGCCGTTCGGCGGCGGTGGGTGGCGACGGGGATGGGCG
>NZ_JAAOMA010000062.1:0-22010 GCF_011602385.1 Chromobacterium fluminis
CCCCTAAGCGCCCCCGCCCCCGTCGGTTTCTGGCAAGCCGTCCGCTTTTGGTTCAAGCTAGGCCTAATCAGCTTCGGCGGCCCGGCCGGTCAGATCGCCATCATGCACCAGGAGCTGGTGGAGCGCCGGCGCTGGATTTCCGAACGCCGCTTCCTGCACGCCCTGAATTACTGCATGCTGCTGCCCGGGCCGGAGGCACAACAACTGGCCACCTATATCGGCTGGCTGCTGCACCGCGGCTGGGGCGGCGTCGCCGCCGGCGCGCTGTTCGTGCTACCGTCCTTCTTCCTGCTGGTGCTGCTGTCCTGGGTCTATATCGCCTACGGCCACCTGGCCTGGATCGCCGGCCTGTTCTACGGCATCAAGCCCGCGGTGGTCGCCATCGTGGCCCAGGCGGCCTGGCGCATCGGCACGCGCACGCTGAAACGGCCCTGGCTGTGGGGCGTGGCGCTGGCCTCGCTGTGCGCCATCGCGCTGTGGCAAATGCCCTTCCCGCTGATCGTGCTGGCGGCGGCCTTGATCGGCGCGCTGGTCGGCCGGCTGCGGCCGCGCTGGTTCCAGGCCGGCGGCCACGGCGGCGCGGATGCGCATTACGGCCCGGCGCTGATCGACGATCACACCCCGCCGCCGGCGCACGCCCGCTTCTCCTGGCTCCGGCTCGGCCGCGCCGTGCTGGCCGGCCTGCTGCTGTGGAGCTTGCCGATGGCCCTGCTCGCCGTAGTCTACGGCTGGCACGGCGGCTTTACCCAAATGGGCTGGTTCTTCACCAAGGCCGCGCTGCTGACCTTCGGCGGCGCTTACGCGGTGCTGCCCTATGTCTACCAGGGCGCGGTGGCGCATTACGGCTGGCTGAGCGCCGGCCAAATGCTGGACGGCCTGGCGCTGGGCGAAACCACGCCGGGGCCGCTGATCATGGTGGTGGCCTTCGTCGGCTTCGTCGGCGGCTACGCCAAGGCGCTGCTGGGCCCGGACCACCTGTTCCTAGCCGGCGCGCTGGCCGCGGCGCTGGTCACCTGGTTCACCTTCCTGCCCTCCTTCGTCTTCATCCTGGCCGGCGGCCCGCTGATCGAACACAGCCATGGCCAAATCCGCCTGACCGCGCCGCTGACCGCCATCACCGCCGCCGTGGTCGGCGTGATCGCCAACCTCGCCCTGTTCTTCGGCTGGCACGTGCTGTGGCCGCAGGGCTGGCGCGGAGGCGCGGACTGGGCCGCCGCCGCCATCGCCGCCCTGGCGGCCTGGGCGCTGCTGAAACGACAAGTCAAAGTGATGCCGGTGATAGCCGGCGCGGCGCTGGCCGGCCTGCTGCTCAGCCTGTGGCGTCTGCCGTGAACGAATTCCCACTTCAAGAAAGGCCTGCGCGCATGCAGCCACGCATCCCCGCCACCATCTGGGCCCTGGGCTTGGTCAGCCTGTGCATGGACATGTCCTCCGAGATCATCCACGCGCTGTTGCCGGTGTTCCTGGTCTCCACCCTGGGCGTCAGCGCGCTGACCCTGGGCATCATAGAGGGCCTGGCAGAATCCACCGCGCTGATCTTGCGCGTGTTCTCCGGCGCCATCAGCGACTACTGGGGCCGGCGCAAGGGCTTGCTGCTGCTGGGCTACGGCCTGGCGGCGCTGAGCAAGCCGCTGTTCCCGCTGGCGCACAGCGCCGAAACCGTGCTGGCCGCGCGGCTGATGGACCGCGTGGGCAAAGGCATACGCGGCGCGCCGCGCGACGCGCTGGTGGCCGACGTCGCGCCGCCGGAAATCCGCGGAGCCTGTTTCGGCCTGCGCCAGTCCATGGATACCTGCGGCGCCTTCGCCGGCCCGCTGTTGGGCATCGCGCTGATGTTCTGGCTGGCGGACGACATCCAGCAAGTGCTGTGGTGGGCCTGCCTGCCGGCCTTGCTGGCGGTGCTGCTGCTGGCGGCAGGCGTGCGCGAGCCTGACGGCGGCGAGCGCAAGCCTTTCCGCTCGCCGCTGCGCCTGGCGCTGCTGCGCCGCTTTTCCGGCCGCTATTGGTGGATCGTCGCCATCGGCGCGCTGTTCACCCTGGCCCGCTTCAGCGAGGCCTTTCTGGTGCTGCTGGCGCAGCGCCACGGCCTGCCGCTGAGCTGGCTGCCGCTGGTCATGGTGGTGATGAGCCTGGTCTACGCGCTCACCGCCTACCCGGTGGGCGTGCTGGCCGACCGCTTCAGCAAGAGCGCGCTGCTGGCCGTAGGCCTGCTGATCCTGATTCTGGCCGACGCCACGCTGGCGCTGTCCGGCTCCGTCGCCGTCACTCTGGCCGGCATCGCCCTATGGGGGCTGCACCTAGGCTTCACCCAGGGTCTGCTGGCCACGCTGGTGGCGGAGGAAACGCCCGCCGAGATGAAGGGCACCGCCTTTGGCCTGTTCAATCTGGTCAGCGGCCTGTGCCTGCTGCTGGCCAGCGTGCTGGCCGGCTGGATGTGGGACCGCCACGGCAGCGCCAGTACCTTCGTCGCCGGCGGCACATTGGCCGTGCTGGCCTTGGCTACCACCTTGCTGTGGCATTGCCGGGAGCGGCGGCTGGCCGGCCAGGCCGCCTGAGAACGTGTTTACGCTCTCGCGAGCAAGAGCGAGACAAGGCGAAAACGAGCGCCGCGCCGGCCATGGACAAGAACACGGGCAATGGGGTGAAATACGGCATCATAAAAACAGCAAGCAGCCCCATGTCCCACACCTTTGTTTCCTCCATCGTCTGGCAACGGCTGGACGCCCCCGGCCACGATTATGCCGCCTTAGAACACGGCGAACAGGGTCCGCGCCTTAGCGGCTGCGCCGTCTTCGTCGAAGACGGCGTCAACTGCCTGCTGCGCTACCAGGTGGACTGCGCGCCGGACTGGAGCACACGTCGCGTCGAGGTGAACGGCTACCGCGGCGCGGAAGCCATCGCTTTGCTGCTGGAAACCGACGCCAACCGCAACTGGCGGCTCAACGGCGCGGAACAGCCGCAGGTGCGCGGCTGCGTCGACATCGATCTGGCCTTCACCCCGGCCACCAATCTGCTGCCCATCCGCCGCGGCCGGCTTGAGATCGGCGCGGTGCTGGAACTGAACGCCGCCTGGCTGCAGTTCCCGGCGCTGACTCTCGCCCCGCTGCCTCAGCGCTACACCCGCCTGTCCGAGATCGGCTACCGCTACGAATCGCGGCAAGGCGCGTTCCAGGCCGAACTCAGCCTCACCCCGGACGGCCTGCCGCGCGACTACCAGGGCCTGTGGCGGGAGGCGCGCTGACATGGCCGCGACTTGCATCCGCCCGGCCGCGCCGGAAGACTTTGCCCGGCTGGCCGAAATCGAACGCGCCGCCGCCGCCCGCTTCGATCCGCAAGACCTGCCGCCGGCGCTGGCCGACGACGCGCTGCCCCGCGACGAACTGGCCGCGGCCCACGCCGCCGGCCTGCTATGGGTGGCCGCCGACGCCGACGGCACGCACGGTTTCCTGCTGGCGCGCCGCTACGACGACAGCCTGCACCTGCAGGAAATGGACGTCTGCCCCCGACGCCAGGGGCAAGGCCTGGGCTCGGCGCTGATCGCGCACGCGGAAACCGCCGCGCACCGGCTGGGCCTGCGCCGGCTAACGCTGACCACCTTCGAACACCTGGCCTGGAACGCGCCCTACTACTACAAACGCGGTTTCCTGCGCCTCGACGCCGCCGACTGCCCGCTCTTCCTGTTGGCCCTATTGCGCGCCGAGGCCCAGCACGGCCTCAAGCGACGCGTGGCGATGCACAAACCGCTGTTTTGAATCACCCCGAACACCGCAAGATCGGTCAGGCGCGCGGCGGCGCGGCCGCGCTAGACTGGCGGCGCCAAGGAGGAAAGCATGCAACACGACACCGCCAGCCCGCGCCTGGACAAGGCGCTGGCCTATATCGACGCCCATCTGGACGCCGACCTGAGCCTGGAACGGCTCAGCCGGGTGACCGCCTGCTCGCGCTTCCATTTCCACCGCCTGTTCCGCGCCCGCTTCGGCCTTAGCCTGCACCAATACGTGCGGCTCTGCCGGCTGCGCCGCGCCGGAGAGCGGCTGGCCTTCCGCCGCTGCGCCGTGCTGGACATCGCGCTGGACAGCGGCTACCACAGCCCGGAAGCCTTTGCCCGCGCTTTCCGTCAGGCGACGGGCCAGACGCCGTCCGCCTTTAGGCGGCGGCCGCACTGGCGGCCTTGGCATCAGCACTTCCACGCCCTATCCCAACTGAGGAGCCGTTCCATGCCATCCCGCCAAATCCCGCTAGCCGTCGACATCGTCGACTTCCCCGCCACCCCGATCGCCCTGCTGGAACACCGCGGCGACCCCGCTCTCTTGGGCGACAGCCTGCGCAACTTCATCGACTGGCGGCGGGAACACCGCCTGCCGCCCAGCGCCGCCGCCACCTACAACCTGTTATACGAAGACCCGGACAACTGCGCGCCGGCGGACTATCGCTTCGGTCTGTGCGCCGCGTTCGACGGCGACATCGCCGCCAACCGCCAAGGGGTGCGCGCCGCGCTGATTCCCGCCGGACGCTGCGCCCGGCTGCGCCACATCGGCTCCGACGACGCGCTGGCCGCCCTCGCGCGCCGCTTGTACGCGGAATGGCTGCCCGCCAGCGGCGAAACTCCGCGCGATTTCCCGCTGTTTCTCCAGCGCGTCCGTTTCTACCCCGATGTGGCGGAAAACGAAGCCGTCTGCGATCTGTTTCTGCCGCTGCAAGCGCCCGCGCCGAAAATCGGATCCGCTGCTCCGCTAAAACAATAACAATCAGGATATTCCAAAAACATTCCCTCAAGCGCCTTTTGTCGGCTTTCGGTAAACTAGAGCGCGTTAAATGCAGGGGTAATGCACGATGCGCGCTCTTTTTCTGACTCGAATAAAAAAATGGATCATCAGCGTATTCAATCCACCCTACCAACTGGTACTGTGCGACAGAATGCTCAAGAAGAATTCCAAGGAATATCTCTATCTGTTCAAGCTTTACGGCAGCCACGACTTCGTCAAGCTTTCCCACGCCGACATCCTGGCCAGCAATCAGATTCTGTCCGCCATCCGGCCGCGGGACCTGATAAAAATAGCGCTCTTGGAAAACAATCGGAAAGAAGAAGAGAAACGCTGCAAGGTGGAGGAAGAACTGCGCGGCAATCAATACCGGATTCATTTGCACGGCAATAGCGAAACGTTTTCCGGCGAAAGCATCTGCCGGAATATCGACTATTTCTCGGACCTGCATCCGCAGGAAGTCTGTAAGATCGCCTACGCCACGGGGTTTCAGAAAGGCCGCGCCGTCTCCGGCCACATCAGCCGCGCGGCGGCCGAGGCCCGCCGCCAGGACGCGCCGGCAGCGGACGGCTCAGGCAAGGTGCTGGCGTTGCGGCGGGCCAGACCGAGCTAAGAGCCTGTTCATAGTCTGCTGCGCGTCGGCGATACGGCGTTGAAAACCGCTTCGAAATGCTCATGTACCACGTGTACATTCCGCTTTCTCAGCCGTTTTCGCCTTGTCTCGCCCTAGCTCGCGAGACTTTGAACAGACTCTAATAACCTGTTTATGATCTGCTGCGCGTCGGCGATACAGCGTTGAAAACAGGCCCTAAATCATCACGGTCTGGCTGCGGAAGCCGGCGGCGTCGAACTCCAGCAGCTTGTAGCCGCGCGCGTCCACGGTGTCCAGCGCCGCCGTGCCCTTGCGCCACTGAAAACAGCTGGCCGGACAGACTTCCAGCGCCACGCCGCGCGCCTCCAGCCGGTAATCCCCATGCGCATGGCCGCACAGCAGCACTTGCAAGCGCGGCGTCTCCTCCATTAACTCCCAAAACCGCTCCGTGTCTTGCAACATGCAGCTGTCCAATAGCGGCGTGCCCACCGCCGCCGGATGATGATGCAGCAGCACGGCGCAGCGCTTGCCGGCGGCCTCGGCTCCGGCCAGCCGTTGCCGGAAAGCGGTGGCGGCGCGCTCGTCGATATGGCCGTCGTCCGTGCCCGGCCGGACCGAATCCAGCGCCAGCAGCAGCCAATCCGCCGTTTCCAGACGCTCCAGCGGCCGCATGAAGTCGTAACGACCCAACACCTCGGCCGCCAAGGGCGCGGCGTCGTGGTTGCCGGCCAACCAGTACACCGGCAGGCCCGTCCGCTCCAGCCGCTGCGCAAAGCGCTCGTAGGAAGCGGCGCTCTCATCCTGGGAAATGTCTCCGGTAACCAGAATCGCGTCCAGCTCCGCCGCGTGCCGCCGCTCCAATTGCTCCAGCACCCGGTCAAACTCGCGGTAAGTGTCGTAGCCCATCAACTGGCCGCCGGCCTCGGCGAACAGGTGCGTGTCGGAAATCTGCGCGGCCCTCATTGTCCCTCCTCCATTGCGTATTTGTTTCTCTTGACGTCTTCGCCGTCCTCCTTGAACACTGCCAAGGGGTTGTAGGACACGCTCCAGTCAAAGTAATCGGTCTTTTCTATCCTCTTCACCACCCCCACAAGGTAATAGCCCACCGGCAACAAGGCGATGGAAACGAACACTTTGTAAGACCAGGTGGTGGCGATGATGTTGAGCAGCTCCTGCCCGCTATAGCGCGACGACAGGCTGATGGGATAGGCCGTCGTCAGCAGCACCGCCTGGGCCAGCATGGACGCGATGACGTAGCGAATGAAAAAGAAGCGGCCGGCGAAAAAGACCTTCATCCGCGACACGACAAATCCATTGCAAAAATAAGAGGCCGGCACCGAGATCCAGGTACCCACCATCACTCGCCAAAACTCGTTGAACAACAGGTAGTACTGCTTGGAAATCTCGTTATTATCCGGTTGCAGCAAGGCGAAGGCATTGATGATCAAAACAAAAAATGTCTGGCACACCACCAGAATCCATACCGTGCGCCCGCCCAGCTTATAGCCGTACACCTCGGTGGACACCGTGGACAAAAGATAGCAAAGCGAAAACACGATGCCGCTGGCGGTGATTTTCAAGCCGTAAATGTCCAGCGTCTTGTACACCAGCGAATCGCACACCACCATGATGGTCACCGACAAACCCACGATAAAACCATAAACTCTAAACTGTTCCACACCTTCATCCCGCGCTAAAAGTCTTAATCGCTTTGACCGCCACGCCAAGCACCTTGAAATCCCGGCATACGAAAGGCTGCAAATCATGCATCAAGGAAATGCTTGAAAACAGAAAATGCTCGCCGTCGATGAATATCCGGCGGAAACAAGGCTGCTGGCCGGCCATGCTGACCAAGACCACATCGCCGTCCGCCGGACGCTCCTGCCGAGCCACGATGAAAACGCTGCCCTGAGAAAAACTGGGAAACAGCGAATCATTGTTCAACAACACCGCAAACGCCTCCGCGGCGTCAAAGCCGGCGGCATCCACAAAATAGCGTTCCGGCTCGATAATCATCCCGTCAAAAAACAGGGTCAACTCGGTGAATTTGATCAAGGGCACCGCGATGGCCGCAGGGCTGCCGACGGCTTCGCCTCCCAGATCGCTCTCCACGAAATCGCTCAACTTGACATCGAAAAACCGAGCCAGCTCCATCAAGGTCAGCAAAGTGGGGTTGCCCACGCCGCGCTTGATATTGTTGATCGTCGCCACGCCCAGGCCTATCGCCTCGCTTAATTGCGCGGCGTCTACGCCGGCGCGCCCCATCAGACACGTCAGGTTTTTCGACGCCTTGCTCAACAAAGCGCCATGCTCGGCCTCCTCTTTCCACACCGCCCTGCTCATTCAGCCCTCCATGTAAGTCGAATCCGTTCTGATTTCATTTTTAATTTCATATCCCAACATGCGCGCCCATTTTAAACGCAAGCGCCAAACCGGACGCAAGCATCAAACCATATTGTTCTTATCAGGCTATTCTTTTGTAATTTCGTCACTACTCTTTTAAACAAAAAGACAATATAATAATTTGGCAACACTATATCATTCGAGGCATGCGCAAGATACTCGCGAACCATAAATTTAAAAGAAGAAGAATATCAATAAGAACAATTAAAACGACGAAATAGCCTGCCATCGCGCAATGCAGAGGAAACGCTTAAATGAGAATTTCAGAAGATGAATTCGCGCTGGACGTCATTGACGGCGAACCCGCCATCATTACCCAAGCCAGCGTGATTGGACAGCCGGGCAGTGAATGGGAAGGCTCCCCGGTATTCAAGAAAACCTATTTGCTGGAACTGATCAGCCGCAGCCTGGAGCACGAGGTCATCAAGCCGGAAGACATCCAAAGCCTGATCCGAATCGCGAAAAAACGCTGAACGCGCCGAACGCGTCTCCAGCCCCCGCCTCCGCTGTTTGCCCGCCCTGGGCTTGGGTGCGTCGGGCCATTGCAATACAATGGCGTATCGACCGCCGCCAATCCCTTCCCTCGCCCGCCCGGCGAGCGGAAGGCGGCGCAACACCACAGGCCCACACATGCCCCATCTGACACTGGAGTACAGCGGAAATCTGGCCGGCTTCGCCGCCGCGGACGCGCTGCTGGACATCAACCGCGCGCTGCTGGCCAGCGGCCACTTCGAAGAAGCCGACATCAAAAGCCGCGCCGTGGCCTTGGACGCCTGCCGCATCGGCGTCCACGATCTGCCACGCGGCTTCGTCCACGCCAAACTGGCCATACTCAGCGGGCGCAGCCCCGAGGAGAAACAGCAGCTGTCCGAACTGAGCCTGCAAGCGCTGGCCGACAGCGCCGCGCTGCCGCCGGGCATGGAAGTGCAATTGTGCGTGGAAATCCAGGAAATAGACCGCGCCAGCTACCGCAAACGCCTCATCGCCCGTTAACGGAGAAACATCCCATGACAGCGCTCAAACTCGCATCCCGCGGCCTGCTGGCCGCCGCCCTGCTCGCCGGCCTGGCCGGCGCGGCCCACGCCGCAGACGACATCGACCGCGTCAACCTGGAAGGCACGCTGGGCCAGGAACGCATAGGCATGAGCCTGCTGGTGAAAAACGGCAAAAGCTTTGACGGCGGCCACTACTTCTACGGCCGCTATCTGAAGGACATCCCGCTGCGCGGCAAGCTGCAAGGCGAAACCCTGCTGCTGAGCGAACCTGGCGGCGGCGTGTTCAAACTGCGCTTCAAAAGCAACGGCAGCGCCGACGGCCAGCCGCTTAGCTTCGACAACAGCGTGGGCCTGGACGGCGACTGGACGCTGAAAACCAAGACGCTGCCGGTAACGCTGACCATGGGCGACATGGCGCCGGCCGCCGAAGGCCGTTGGTATCGGGACGTCACCGAGGAAAGCGACGCCGCTTTCGAAGCCCGGGTGCAAGGCTTCCAACGCTCTGCGCTTGCCGGCGAGGCTCAGCAGACCAGCCGCTACGTGCACTTTCCGCTCAGGATCAACCACAAGGGCGGCAGCCGCCAGATCGCCAACGCCCGCCAGTTGCAAGCCGAATGGAGCGCTATTTTCACTCCGGCCTACCTGGAGCAGCTGAAACAGCCGATGCCGCACAATCTGTTCGTGCGCAACGGCCAGGCGATGCTGGGCAGCGGCGTAGCCTGGTTCGACGCCAAGGGCGCGGCGGCGCTGAACCTACCGGACTGATTCCGGCGCGGCGGAGCGGGAAGGGCGGCCACGGCCGCCCTTTCTTCATGGCGAAACAATCCGGCGTCAAAATATGCTGCATTGCAGCATAAAACGTTTTATGCTGAAGACTGTCCGCCACCGGAGCCCGTCATGACCGCCGAACTCTCCGATCCGCCCCGCCTCCGCCTCAACGAACATCCGCAACGCCGGCAACTCAACCGCGAAGCCCACGCCAGGCCCGCGCTGCAGCTCGCCGCCGACAACCGGGTCAGCTACCTGGCCTATCTGCACCGCCACATCAGCCGCGAACAGGAAAACTGGCTATGCAGGGAACTAGCCCAGCAATTAGGGCAACCCGTCCCGGACCCCGAGGCCGGTCAATTCCAGCTGGACGCCCCGTTTGGCCGCGTGCGCTGGGAACGCCACGGCGAATTCTCCAGTTTCACCATTCTGGCCCACGGCGCGGAATCCAGCCCCTTCGCCCAACCCGCTTTGCAAGCCCTGCCGGCGACCTGGCTGCCGCTATTGCCCGGCAACGTGCTGGTGGCCGCCCATGCCGCCTTGCTGCCGCCCGGAGCGCTGCCGCTGCGCATCGAGGACCTAGCCGCCCAATGCTTCAACGGCCACGAACTGGCGGGCGCGGAGATAGGCGACGGCGCCGGCCGCGCCTACACCGATTTCCGCATCCATCCAGACGGTTTCTCCCGCTATCTGCTGGCGGACCTCTACATGGGCCGCCGCCAAGCCGGCCGCATGCTGCAGCGGCTGCTGGAACTGGAAACCTATCGCATGCTGGCCCTGCTGGCGCTGCCGGTGGCCAAGAGCATCGCCCCGGAGCTGGCCAAAGTGGACGAGGAACTGGCCGAACTCACCGGCGCCATAAGCGGCGCGGCCGTCGACAGCGAACCGCAGCTGCTGCACCGGCTGACCGAGCTGGCCGGCGCCGCGGAAAACGCGCTGTCCCGCACCGACCACCGCTTCAACGCCTCCCTCGCCTATTACGACATCGTCCGCAACCGCGTCGCCGAACTGCGCGAACGCCGCATCCACGGCCTGCAACCCTTCCAGCAATTCGTGCAGCGCCGTCTGGCCCCCGCCATGGACACCTGCCGCGCCGTGGCCTTTCGCCAGCGCGAACTGGCCGCGCGGGTCAACCGCGCCACCGCGCTGCTGCGCACCCGCGTGGACATCCGCCGCGAACGGCAGAACCAAGCGCTGCTCACCTCGATGGAGCGCCGCGCCGCCATGCAGCTGCACCTGCAGCAAACCGTGGAAGGCCTGTCCATCGCCGCCATCACCTATTACAGCGCCGGCCTGATCGGCTACCTGTTCAAAGGCGCCAAGGCCGCCGGCCTGCCCATCAACGTGGAGCTGGCCACCGCCGCCGCGGTGCCTTTGCTGGCGCTGGCCATCGCGCTGGGCCTGCGCCGCGCGCGGTCCGCGCTGCAACGCCACGGAGAAGCCTCAGGCGCGCCAGGCGGCTGAAACCTGCCCATTCAGGCAGCCGGCTCGCGGCCTCATCGGCTATACCGAAACCATAGACGCGGACCGCCGCCGCGAACTTTGCCGGCGCGGGCCCAGTCAGAAAAACGCCGCCCGCGCTCCAGCCCGACGGACAGAGCCCACTGTCCGCGGACGCGCCGGCCAAAGGAGAAACCGATGAACGACACGCTTTGCGCTGCCGCGCAGTCCGCCTTCCCCCTCAGCCCCAGCCTGGCCGCCTCATTGCGGCAATTGGACGCCTACCAGGCCAATCTGAACATCGAACAGATCCGGCTGTTTCACGATTCGCTGCAACTGAGCCCGGATGATCTGCTGCCCTTCCGCCAATTCAGCGACGAACGCTACCGCCGCAACCAGATCTATCTCAGTCCCTGGTGCGAACTCTTGCTGCTCTGTTGGCGCAGCACCCAACGCAGCCGCATCCACAACCACCGCGGCAGCCTGTGCGGCTTGCGCGTACTGCAAGGCGCCGCCACCGAAACGGTGTTCGAACGCACCGATCACGGCTTGGTGTACGCGGTGGAATCCCATCGACTGGAAAGCGGCAGCCTCACCATCAACAGCCATCTGGACATCCACCAGATCTCCAACCTCCAACCCTACGGCGAAGACCTGGTCACCTTGCATCTATATTCGCCGCCGCTGCGCAAAATGGAGCTGTTCAGCCTGGAATCCTCCCAAGTGGAACGCCCCGGCGACTCCATCAGTTGGGTGTACGAAATCTGACGCCGCGGCGGCCTTCTGGCCGCCTTGCTCCGCCGGCTCTACAATACGAATCCCCGCACGCAACAGGCCCAATCATGCCCTCCGCCCTCCCCGCCGAGTTGTTCGCCGATCTGCTCACCCACTTTCCCTGGCTGGACAGCGCCCAGCCCCCGTGGCACTGGCTCGGCCGCTTGCCCGACAGCTTGGCGCGGCAATGCGCCTTGCTGGACCCGGCGCACTGGGCGGTGGACGGAGACATCGCCATCCACCGCAGCGCCACGATAGAAGCCGGCGCCGTGCTCAAAGGCCCGCTGCTGATCGGCCCCCATTGCCGCGTAGCCGCCCACGCCTATTTGCGCGGCGGCGTGGCGCTGGCCAACGACGTGACGGTGGGGCCGGGATCAGAACTCAAAACCTGCATCGTCGGCCCCTACTCGCGGCTGGCCCACTTCAACTTCGTCGGAGACTCCGTGCTGGGCGCGGACGTCAATATGGAAGCCGGCGCCGTCATCGCCAACCACTGGAACGAACGTCGCGACAAGACCATCACGCTGCGCTGCCGCCAGCAAGCCTGGACGCTGCCCACGCAGAAATTCGGCGCGCTGGTGGGCGATCACAGCCGCATCGGCGCCAACGCCGTGCTCTCTCCCGGCACCTTGTTGCCGCCGCACGCCGTGGTGGCGCGCCTGGAACTGGTGGAGCAAGACCCACAAGGATAAGCCCAGCCCTCCAGGTTCCCCTGCCGCCGAAGCGGCCAGCGGGTTATTTTTTTTTACTTCAGCCCTGCTGAATATCAATCAGCAATTTAATCTAGCGCCCATATCCGCCTCAGATATTCGCCTTAAGGAAAACTGGAATTTCCACACGTTATCTGAAAAATTTGCACAAAAAAGCCCGCCAAATATCCAAGGCGGGCTTTTTCACTTCAACCAAATAGCACGATTTATCGACATCGAATACCTACAATCGAACGGCGAATAGCCCTTCGCCAAGCGCTCGGCAAACTGGCGGCGACACCAATCGCCTGAGCCGGATCGAAAGGATTAATGCCCAGACCCGCCGCCGTGCCATCCAGGTACTGCATCATCCCCTTCGCCGCCCCCACTGGGTCGGCGGGCCTTCCGCCAGCGGATTGAAATCCGGACTCCTGCGCCATCAGCAAATTCAGCGGGACTTTATGCTTGCGCAAAGCGGCCTCGAACAAAGGCAGGTAGGCATCGGGCGCGATACTCGACACGGCACGCCGCGACTTGGCCTCGCCGGCCGGCACGCTTGGAACTGGGGAAGAAGAGGGAAATGTCGCCTCGACGGGAGGCACGGCGGGAAGCAAGGGATTCAGCGCATCCGAATAAATACGCTCGGTCTGGTCTGCGGCATCGCGCAGGAAGGGATTCGACATGACGGACATCGCCTGGGTGCTACATCACCTCCTGCGATGTCGTTTGCTGCAAATAAAGTCGTGTAGTCCTAATTGTAGTTGATCCCATCCAAATACGAGCACGGCCGGCCTCTGCTTAATTGAAGATGTAAGTTAGGTAGGGCATTGATGGAAGACCCCTATGATGAGTCTTCCCACTGCTATAGCCTGCTGAACACCTCACTCCAATAGGCTAAATACTCCGCTGGTTCACCCGCTGCGACAAGGCTTCCGCGCTTTCCTTACGCTCGCTGTAACGATCCGTCAGATAGGGGGAAACATCGCGGGTCAACAGCGTGAACTTCATCAACTCCTCCATCACATCCACCACTCGGTCATAGTAGGCGGACGGCTTCATCCGGCCTCCCTCGTCGAACTCCAGAAAAGCCTTGGGCACCGAGGACTGATTTGGAATGGTCAGCATCCTCATCCAGCGTCCCAAAATGCGCAGCTGATTGACCGCATTGAACGACTGAGAACCGCCGGACACCTCCAGCACCGCCAAAGTCTTGCCCTGAGTGGGACGAACGGCCCCAGCGGACAGCGGAATCCAGTCGATTTGCGTCTTCATGATGCCGGTCATCGCCCCATGCCTTTCCGGCGTACACCACACCATGCCCTCGGCCCACAAGACCAACTCACGCAACTCCTGCACCTTGGGATGACTGTCCGGAGCCTCATCCGGCAAGGGCAAACCCTTGGGATCGAACATCCTGACCTCCGCCCCCATCGCAAGCAACAAACGGCCCGCCTCCTCAGCCAAGAGACGGCTGTATGAGCGCTCGCGCAACGAGCCGTACAGCAGTAAAAATCGGGGCGCATGCTTGGATGCGGGCACCGCGGACAGCTGCGAATACGACGGGCTTTCAAATAGATCAGCCCGGACATTGGGCAAATCAGGGGAATGGATGAACATAGCGGCCTCCTGCTGATAACGAGTCAATCACCCTGTGCGGACCCCGCGTTGCGGCCTCACAAGGGTGAACGGAACGCAGGCCATGATAATGGATCTAGACATTATTTCAACAGTTCTTGTATAGTTGATTCATGGAAAACAAAACCGCGACCCAAATCTTCGAATCCCTGTCCTCCGGCATCCGGCTCGACATTTACCGCTTGCTGGTCAGGCAAGGACTGGAAGGCATGGTGGCTGGCCAAATCGCCAGCACGCTCAACCTTCCCGCCAACAATGCCTCCTTCCACCTCAAGGGCATGAGCCATGCCGGCCTGGTGTCGGTGGAGCAGGAAGGACGCTACCAGCGCTATCGGGCCAACCTAAGCTTGATGCTGGAATTGATCGCCTACCTGACCGAAGAGTGCTGCGCGGGCCACCCTGAGCAATGCGCCGGCCTGCCTGCGGACTCATGCTGCCCCGAAGCCGCACCCCCTTCACTACCTAATGACTAAACGGAAAGTTGACCCCATGAACGTCCTTTTTCTGTGTACCGGAAACGCCTGCCGCTCCATCCTGGGCGAAGCCACTTTCAATCATCTGGCCCCGGAGGGTTGGCGGGCCATGAGCGCGGGCAGCCAACCCACAGGGCAAGTGCATCCCCGCTCGCTGGCGCTATTGAATCGCGAAGGCATTGCCGCCGAAGGCTTCCACAGCAAATCCTGGGACAATCTGCCCGCCACGCCCGACATCGTCATCACCGTCTGCGCCAGCGCCGCCGGCGAAACCTGCCCCGCCTACCTCGGCCCGGTGATGCGTAGCCACTGGGGGGTGGAAGACCCCGCCCACGCCACCGGCACCGACGCGGAAATCGACGCCGCCTTCATGGCGACCTACCGCATTCTGCGCACCCGGATAGAAGCCTTCCTCGCCTTGCCGCTGGCCGAACTGCAACAAGACCGCGCGCGCCTGAAAGCGGAACTGGATCGCATCGGCGCCCTGCTGCCCTGAAGACAACACGCCGAGCGGTCCAGTGATCGCGACACGGCCGCAAGAACCCGGCCACGCCATTCCCTTGCACCAAGGAGAACCACCTTGTCCACCCCTTGCAACACCGCCCTTCACCAGGACGCCCCAGCCCCGATGAACCGGTTCGAACGCTACCTGACCCTCTGGGTTTTTCTTTGCATCATCGCGGGGGTCGCCCTGGGACAAATGCTGCCCCAGGTGTTCCAGGCCATCGGAAAATGGGAAATCGCCCAGGTCAACCTGCCCGTAGGCTTGCTGATTTGGGTGATGATCATTCCCATGTTGGTCAAAGTCGATTTTGGCGCGCTACACGAAGTCCGACAGCATGTTCGCGGCATCGGCGTAACCCTGGTGGTGAACTGGCTGGTCAAACCGTTCTCCATGGCTTTTCTAGGCTGGCTGTTCATCCGCAACCTATTTGCTCCCATGCTCCCGGCGGAACAACTGGACAGCTATATCGCCGGGCTCATCCTGCTGGCCGCCGCGCCCTGCACCGCCATGGTCTTCGTGTGGAGCCGGCTGACTAATGGCGACCCCTTGTTCACCCTGTCGCAAGTCGCCTTGAACGACAGCATCATGGTCGTGGCCTTCGCTCCGCTCGTCGGCCTCCTGCTCGGCATCTCCGCCATCACCGTGCCATGGGACACCCTGCTCGTTTCCGTGGCGCTTTACATCGTGATTCCGGTCATCCTGGCGCAACTATGGCGCAAGGCGCTGCTGGCCAAAGGCCAAGCCGCTTTCGATGCCGCCATGAACAAGATCGGCCCCTGGTCCATGACCGCCCTGCTCGCCACCTTGGTCCTGCTGTTCGCCTTCCAGGGCGAAGCGATATTGAAGCAGCCGCTGGTCATAGCCTTGCTGGCGGTGCCCATTCTGATCCAAGTGTTCTTCAACTCCGCCCTGGCCTACTGGCTCAACCGGCTCGTCGGAGAAAAACACAACGTGGCCTGCCCATCGGCCTTGATTGGCGCGTCCAACTTCTTTGAACTGTCGGTGGCCGCCGCCATCAGCTTGTTTGGTTTTCATTCCGGAGCGGCCTTGGCCACCGTCGTCGGTGTGCTGATCGAAGTGCCGGCCATGCTACTGGTCGTTCGCATCGTGAACGCCAGCAAAGACTGGTATGAAAGAGGCGCCTAACGGCTAAACTTCAATAGGGAAAGCATCCCGCGAGGAGCTAGAAATGGTTAAGAACATGCTGATGCAACTTGACTGGGATCAGCCACCGGCACACACAGCCCGCCAGGTCTTGCAACTGGCGCGACAGCTTGAGGCGACGCTCACCCTATTGATCATCCGTCAACAACTGGACGAGTTGATGGAGAGCGACCGCGAAGCCTTTGTACTGGCCACGCTCACCCAATTGGAAGCAACGCGCCAAATCCTGCAATCTGAGGCGCAAGCACTGGGGGTGAACCTGATCGTTGAGATCGCCGCATCGGGCCATCCCATTGACACCCTGTTGGCGTTTGGAACCGAGCAACATTTTGACCTGCTGGTGGTCTGCAAACCCCACGAGCACCACCGCCTGCGAGATGCCATCAGCGGAGAGCCCTGGAAGCAAATTACCACTCGCTCCACCCTACCGGTCCTGGTCATGCCCTCATAAGAGCAACTGAAAAATCTCACAGACTATTCTAATTCACGAGAGTTTGAACTAAATTCAGGCACTAAGCACAAGCTCCACGCGGATTAGTCCCAGGCCTGATGCACCACAGCCTCCCTCCACCATGTCGGCTTACCATCTGCGAAAGCATGTGCGCTTGGTGCCAGCTCGGGCGGCTGGCAATCATCCAGCCCCCCCAACAACAAGGCTATCATCGGGGCGTCGTCAATCGCGCCAATGGAGCTGCCACAGCGCGCGCAAAAAGCCCGGCTGGAAAAGTCCGAGGAACGATACACTGCGGGTTCCCCACCCGGCCCAGTCCACTCGACACGATCACGAGGGAACTCTAGCCAGACAGCGCTAAGCGCCCCAGTGTGCCGCTGGCAATTTTTGCAAGAACATGCATGCGGATTCTCAACAGGCGCGGTTGCCCGGAACCGGATCCAGCCGCATAAGCATCCCCCTTGATAGGACTTTGCCGTCATTGTCCCCTCCTTGAGAACTGTTCACTTTCTCCAACCAAGCATCATCATCCACTTGGAAAGCTTAATTCATTTCGTTAGTCACACAAAGCCGAAGTCATGGAAAAATTTACTGTTTGACATAAATAGCAAGCATCCTGCTCAACTCACCTGACTGACGCATAATTTCCAGTTCTGAATTGACCAAGTTCAACAACTCTACGCCTCGGGGGTTAACTCGACTAAAAATCATATGGAACGGGTTGCCGCCCATTCCTGGCAGCGGCACTCTGCCAATCTCATCGTCGTCAATAACGTTCAACACGCCGATGCTCGCCATGCCCGCCATCACCTCGTAATCCTCGGCAAAGACATCCAACCGACCAGCCTTCATCATCCGCACCAAATCAGGATAACTATTGGCAAGTATCATTTTACTTTTGTCGATGAAGCTTAGCGCGGAATAGGCGTAGCCCTTAACACCCCCCAGCCTAAAATTATTCAAATCAGCTTGACTCTTTAGACCCAAGCCCTTTTGAAACTTGGCTTTGGAGTAAAAAACATAATAGTGCGTCTTATAGTAGGCTGTAGAGAACAAATACTTCTTCTCACGATCAGGGTTCTTGCTAACGCTCAGCGCCATTGCATAGGTTTCACCATTTTCCACCGAACCCAGGCACCGTTTCCAAGGCAGCAGCGTAATAGTGAAAGGAATGCGGTGCTTGTTCAGAATGCTCCGAATAACGTCTACGGAGAATCCCGTGATAGTACGACTTGGTTTGCCCTCCACGCGCTGGTAGTAAGTGAATGGGGGCCATTCCTCACCATCGTCGCATATCTGAACCATGGACGCGTCAAGCGCAAAGGCTTGCACTGGAAACCAAACAGTCAAGAACAAGCCAATCACTTTAGAAGCCATGTCAACCACCCTAGAAGAATGGGGTACGGATGCGAGCAAGCCCCCTGATTGCCAACACTTCCCACCTTCACTCAGACGCTAAAACGTCCGGCCAATTGCCCCAGGCGCTGCGAAACGACTTGCAACTCGCCGGCCGTTTGAGCGCTGGTCTTAACGGCGCCAGCATTGGTTTCCGACATCCTGGCCACGTTTTCCAAATTTTGCGCCAGCGTTTGGCTGGCGCTGCTCTGCTCCTTCAAGGCCTGGTTGATCTGTTGAATGCTTTCCAGAACCAAGTCCACGCACTGCCGGATGGCAACAATACTGTTGCTCGCATTGTGAGTTTTGTCCTGACCTTGCATGACGGAGCGCATGCCAGCCTGCATGCTGGTGATCGCATGTTGTGAAGAACGCTGGATATCGGACACGATCGTGCTGATTTCAGTGGTGGACTGAGCCGTTCGCTCCGCCAGCTTGCGCACCTCATCCGCCACCACCGCGAAGCCGCGCCCTTGCTCCCCGGCGCGGGCGGCCTCAATGGCCGCGTTAAGAGCGAGTAGATTGGTTTGGTCGGCGATATCTCGAATCACGCTGACAATGCTGGCGATGGATTCAGACTGCTTGCCTAAAGAGCCCAGCGTATCCGAGGCGGAGGAAACATCCCGCACAATGCCCTCCATGCTGGCGCCGGCCTCATCAATGATCGCGTTGCCTTCGCTAGACTGATCCACAGCGGAACGCGAGAGCTGATCGGCTTGATGGGATTGTTCAGCGCTCACCTTAAGGCTGGTGCTGAGCTGTTCGATGGCGGCCGCCATGCTGGCCGCAGCCTCCGTCTGCTGTTCGCTGCTCAGCGCAATACCCTGCGAACTTTGCGCCATCTGGTCTGCCGCTTCATTGACCAGCTTAGAGGTTTCCATCAACTGAGACACGGTATCCCGTAGTTGATTACGCATTTGCCGGATAGAGGCCAACAAGCTGTCCTTGTCTTGCTCTCGCAAATTAATGTGTGTGCTCAGCCGGCCAGACGCCAACTGCTCCACCACGCTTTGTACATAGAACGGCTCTCCGCCCAATTGCAGCGTGATGGACAAATACAATTGATGAAACAAAAAACTGGCCAGCAGCATCGCGCCCAACCCAATACTGATATAAAGATTACGCTGGGTTTGCATTTTTCCGATGCGGACTAGCAACAAAGCATCCAGACTTTGCAAAGTGGTATCGCTAAAGTGAGTGGTCACGCTGGTATTGCGCGCGGCCAAGCCGGCAAGATTGAGCGCAGCCCCAGTCTTTCCCGCAATAGCGCCGTCAACGGACGCAGCCTGCTGCTGCCGGAAAGCCTTCATCTGCTGCATATCAGGGTCCAGCTCGCCCTTGAGGCTGGGGTTGTAAGCTAAGACCTTGGCTAGATCGCCGTCCAAACCATCATGCGCGCCGCTGATCATCGGGCGCAGCTCCACCAGACGATCGCGCTCGGCCGGGGTTAGCGCCTGCCCCGCTTCGGGCTTACTAGCCAGGGCCAGCGCCTCGCTTATGGTTTTCATCAGCATCGGCAGCTTTACCGTGGCGGCATCCATCAAGTAATAGCTGTCGATATCCGGGTCTAGGGTCAGGTTGGAGTTATCGCTAGCAACGCCAAGCAGCGTGTTGAGTTTGCTTGCCGCATCGTCGAAACCGGCAAAAATCTTTTCGGACGGCGCGCCGCTTAACTGCGCCAATGCCTTGCGTCCGCCATCAGCGGCCTTCCAGGCATCCTCCGTTTGCAATATCGGCCCCAATTGGGCGTGAACGCTTTGAAACTGCGACCAGGCTTGGTCTAAACGTGCTTGCGCCTCCGGCAATGCGGCCTTTGCGGCGGCTTCGCCCTGCGCGGCGCGCACCACCAAATCCTGCGCCTGCGCCAATGACGAAGACACTCGGTTAAGCGGCAAAATGTAAGCGACGCCCACCCTTTCCTTTTGAGCAAAGTCAATGTTGTCCTGATTGGTTCGGTACAAACCGTAAACCATATAGATCAACGCGGCGGCGAAAACCGCCCCAATCAGCGCAAAACGGCTGGGATAGCTTAAACGCTGCATCAACTTGACGACGGGCGAGGCCATGGCGCACTCCTGCTTGCAACCCCGCCTGTATAGCGGGGCAAAGTCACATGCTCCAGAATAGGCGACTTTTGAAACAACACACCAAATCCTGCAATCAGCGGCTAAACGCTGACCAAGGAAATCACCGCATCGGGCCATCCAGTAGACACCCTGCTGACGTTTGGGACCGAGCGGCATTATGACCTGCTGGTAGTCCCCCCCAAGAACACCGCCGCCACCGACGGGCAGCCATGACCGGCGAAGCCTGGAAACAGCATGCAAATCGTTCCACCCTGCCGGTCCTGGCCATGCCCACCTGAGCGGTCTTAAGGAAGGTTCGCACCCCTATCAAAACGGGCCATTCCACCTCCCGGCAAGGTCTGACGGTCAGATAAGAACTTCTACATCAGAAGCGCTAACAAAAACCGCGCAGCGTACCTGAGCCAAGGCGCGCCGACGCAGGCAGTACAAGTAGTACGACAAGGAGGCGCAACCAGGGTCCGGGTTCTTGTTAGCGGGTCTAAGCGCAGGATAACCGGAGTATCCGGTCATCCTGACGATAGGGTGCCTGAGATAACTCTGCTGATTGGACAAATCCCATCCAGGGAACCTGTATTCCCATCAACGAGAGTTGCTAGCTCAGGCCTTCCCAGGGCTTACATAAACATACCATTCCCCGTGTATAAGCCTACACCAATGCCGCCTCCGCTGAACTCCCCAAAGTTAAGGTTGGGACCACCATCAAATTTGATTTTCGAGTAGAAAAGCCACCCTTGAAAACCATACTTCGTAGGTTTGCCCTTAATATAAGAAGCTGAGTATTTAGACGAGAAATTCCCTTTAAATACCCCAACTCGAAACGCCAGACCGGAGTCAGAGGTACTCGTGAACACAATCTGAGGCGTCGATTTTATGGCACAGATAAGCACTTTTTGCCCTGTAACCCCTGCCGCAGCAAACTCACACACTGTAGACCAAGAATTTGTAGCGTCCGGAGACAATGCATAGACTTCCGCCCTGCGATTAACACCTAACTTCTTATAGTTTAACCCACCCCCCGAACCAGTTGAATTATATTCAATGACTGCGTTCTCATCTTTCTTTTCACTTTTCAGGGAATTGAATTTAAACTCTATAACATCATCTCCCTTTTCTTTGGAGAAGTGGGAAACAAACTTCTGATTCCCCAAGCCTTCCAACCAAAGAGTCCCATCCTCACCATCAACATCAGCGTGAATGTTAAATTTATTCATACCAGAATGAACCGGACCGAGGTTAACCCACTCCGAGCCGCTAGCCAATCTTATTTTGGCATTATAAGTTATTGATTTATTTTGGACATTGCTATCTATATTTATGTAGACAGGCTTTGCCATAGCTGCTGCAGAAAACACAAGTGGCAACATGATAAATTTAATTTTCATTCTTCATCCTTTGCTTTACAACTGTTAAGGTTTGGTTTGGCTCTACTGGCTTTCCTTACCCCTCCTTTGGGTGCTAAAGATTAATCTATGTTTTATATTTTTAAAGACAGGTCTTGTTATTTAAAACATTTGATTGACTTGCAAATCGCTTTAGCGAGGTACGTTTACATTACAGTGAAGTTTTGCAACCCAACACGGGAAATAGCTTTGATTTTAATGATCACCAAACACCTTGAATAATGAGCGGTATTTGATATGACTATTTCAAAAATAGACATCATCAATTTATCATTGGTTCCGCATTTTTTGACCTTCTGGATCAAGTTTTTATTTCAATATAAAAATATACGAAACATACTCAGCCGCTTGGCCGTAGAACAAGCGTTGAATGAAGAGCCACCACACAGAGCAGCTGAAGCAAGCGGAATTGGGCACCTCAGCCGCAGTGAACAACCTTCGGGAAGACGGTAGACAATCCCCCCCCTCCCAAAAAC
>NZ_JAAOMA010000063.1:0-21836 GCF_011602385.1 Chromobacterium fluminis
TTACACCTATCGGTTATTCGTTTTGTTAAAGAGCGGTGCAGATCGCTGCGTTTCGTTTCCGCCGCTGCGTTGTCTGCTGAGGAGGCGAACTATACGTCACGACCCCTAACCCGTCAACACCTTTTGCGACAAAAACCTCAACAAAAGCGGGCCTCACAGGGCAAACCCTTGATGCGGCAAGCAATATCCGAAAGGGGTATTTACCGACACACCTCAACCGCCCCGCCGAACCATGAAAAACGGGCCGGCGAAACGCCGGCCCGTCATGGCTTGGTATACCCGTTTATATAGAAGTGCTCTGGGGAGATCAGTCCTCGCTACGGCGCTTACTATTGCTCCTGCGCGCCGCCGGCCTGCGTTGACGCGGGGCGGGAGACGCCTCGCCCACCGGCGGCTTGCCGGCAAGCGATTGGCCCGCTGGAGGCGCGCCAGCCTCGGACGCAGGCGTCGCTGCCGTAGGCGCCGGCTTGGCAGCCGCAGGCGCAGCACTAACAGTTTTTGGAGCCGCCGCCTTGCTTGCTACTGGCTTGCTGGCTGCTGGCTTGCTCGCAGCAGACGGACTCGCCACAGGCTTGTTGACCGCAGGCTTCGACACCGGCGATTGAGCCCCCCCTCTGCTTCGCCCCTTGGGCGCCGCTGGCAATGCCGGCGGTTTTGCCTCTACAGGCTTAGGCTCGGCAGCCCGGCGCGAACCGCCCTGGCGCGCGCCGGCGCTGCGCGCGGGCACTGGCCTGGCGGTTTGCAGGTCGCCTTCTTTGACCAGAGCGAAGTCGACTTGAGCGCTTTCCAGATTGGCGCTCATCACCTTCACGGTCAGCGTATCGCCCAAGCGGTATTGCATGCCGCTCTTCTCTCCGACAATCGCCTGGACGTCCTTTTTGAAGTGAAAGTAGTCCTTGCCCAGTTCGGAGATATGCACCAGGCCTTCGACATACACCTCATCCAGCAACACGAATACGCCGAAGCTGGTCACCGCGCAGATCTTGCCCTTGAAGATCTCGCCTACCTTGTCCCGCATATAGTAGGTTTTCAGCCAGGACTCGACGTCGCGACTGGCATCGTCCGCCCGGCGCTCGGTCATAGAGCAGTGCACGCCCAGTTGCGCCCATTTGCCCGGCTTGTATTTGCCGCCTTTGAGCACCGCCTTGATCGAACGGTGCACCAACAAGTCCGGGTAACGGCGAATCGGTGAAGTGAAGTGCGCGTAAGCCTCGTAAGCCAAGCCGAAGTGGCCGTTATTGTCCGGGGTATAAACCGCTTGCTGCATGGAACGCAGCAACATGGTCTGCAACACCGGCGCATCGGGCCGTCCATGAATTTGTTCCGCCAGTTTGGCGTAGTCCTTGGCCGTGGGCTTTTCCCCGCCGCCCAAACTCAAGCCGACCAAACGCAGGTAGTTGCGCAGATTCTCCAGTTTCTCTTCAGTCGGTCCCTCATGTACCCGATACAAGGCTTTGTGCCCGTTCTTCTCCAGGAAATCAGCGGCACAAACATTGGCCGCCAGCATGCACTCTTCAATCAGGCGATGTGCATCGTTGCGCACTACCGGCACGATGCGTTCGATCTTGCCCGCGTCGTTGAAGATCATCTGGGTTTCCACAGAGTCGAACTCGATCGCCCCACGCTGGCTGCGCGCCGCAAGCAACACCTTGAACAAAGAGTATAGGGTCTGGATCTGCGGCAACACCGGGCTATCGCTTCCCTTCTGAATCCACTCCCAAACCTGGTTATAGGTCAGCCTCGCCTTGGACAGCATCACCGCTGGATAGAACTGATAGCGCTTGACCACACCCTTGGCGTTGATCTGCATATCGCAGACCATGCACATCCGCTCCACGTCCGGATTCAGCGAACAGATGCCGTTGGACAAGGCCTCCGGCAGCATCGGAATGACTCGGCGCGGAAAGTAGACCGAAGTACCACGGTTAAGCGCCTCCTGATCCAACGCATCGCCCGGCTCTACATAAAAACTGACGTCGGCAATCGCCACGATCAAACGGAAGCCCTTGCCCTGCTTCTCTGCATACACGGCGTCATCGAAATCGCGTGCGGTTTCGCCGTCTATCGTCACCAAGGGCAGATCGCGCAGGTCGACTCGATCCTTGGTCCAGTCTTTCTTGCGCACCTTTTTCGGCGTCGCCTTTGCCTGGGCCAGCGTTGCTTCAGGGAATTGATGAGGCAGATCGTGCTTGCGCAGCGCGATCTCGATTTCCATGCCGGGATCGGCGTAGTTACCCAGCACTTCCACGACTTGGCCAACAGGCTGACGGTAGGCATCCGGGTGCTGAAGGATTTCCACCATGACTACCTGGCCGTCCTTGGCACCCGCCTCTCCACCCGGCTCAATCAGAATGTCGTGATTAATGCGGCGGTCTTCCGCCGTCACCACCCACACGCCCCGGACCCGGTTGATGCGGCCGACCAACCGCGTCACCACGTGATCCAACACCTCTACGATCTTGCCTTCCTGCCGACCTCGGCGATCGACGCCGGACGGACGGACCATCACCCGATCGCCATGCATCACTTTTTTCATTTCCCGCTCGGGCAGAAAAATATCTCCGCCCTGACCTTCGCCTTCATCCGGGATGGCAAAACCGTAGCCGTCGCGGTGACCGGACACTTTACACTTGATCAGGTCCAGTTTTTGAGCGACGCAGACTGCGCCTTTGCGATTGATGATGACTTCGCCGTCTCGCTCCATTGCCCGCAAGCGACGTTCGAAATAAATAGATTCGGCTCGCGCAATCGACAACATGCGCGCCAATTCATCAGGAAATAGCGGCACCCCCTGCTCGGCCAAAATTTTTAAAACGAACTCTCGGCTCGGCAAAGGATTGGAATATTTAAGTTTTTCCCGTTCCAGGAAGGGGTCCTGTTCGCGGAGGGACAGGGTCTTTTGTTTTTTTTGTGTTCTAGCCATTGACACCCTCAAGAATATGTCTATAATTCGCATCTCGTTGCAGAGATGCAGCGAAATAATACAGCAAAGCGAAGCCCAGGTGGCGGAATTGGTAGACGCACTAGGTTCAGGTCCTAGCGCCCGCAAGGGTGTGGAAGTTCGAGTCTTCTCTTGGGCACCACTGACTTACTCTATTGTAATCGTGATGTTCGCTCTGTATAGTAACAATCTGGTTGGCCCAGGTGGCGGAATTGGTAGACGCACTAGGTTCAGGTCCTAGCGCCCGCAAGGGTGTGGAAGTTCGAGTCTTCTCTTGGGCACCAACAGTTTAAACGACTCCGATGATGTTTATATCGTAGTCCAGTAGTAAAACAATTTAAGTATTATGCCCAGGTGGCGGAATTGGTAGACGCACTAGGTTCAGGTCCTAGCGCCCGCAAGGGTGTGGAAGTTCGAGTCTTCTCTTGGGCACCAATAAACCCCCGTTGATTTATAATCAACGGGGGTTTTGCATTTCCCCCTCAGCGCGAGGCCAACTCTTCCCCGGCTCGCGGATCCAGCGTGGCGAACATCAGGCCGGACAACATGGTCAAGGCGCCCATAATAGCGAAAGCCCAGGCGAAATCGACCACGGTCAAGGCTGCATGCCCCTGCAGCCCGCTCACTCCCTGGACAACAAAAGCCCCCGCCGTCACCCCGCAACCCGCAGCCAGTTGCTGCGCCACCCCTGAAAGACTGGTGGCATGGCTCATGCTTCCCGACTCAACCTCGGCAAAAGAAATCGCGTTCAAGCTGGTGAACTGCAAAGAACGGAGACAACCGCCTAATACGAAAACCAACAACATCCAGACATAGCTCGGAGCCTCGTAGAACAATGCGTACGCCGCGATGGAAAGGCCCGCCAACATGCTATTAACCATCAATACCCTGCGGAAACCGTAACGCCGCAATATGCGCATCACCAGCGTCTTCATGAAAATGGCACCCACCGCGGTAGAACAGGTCAGCAAACCGGAGACAAAAGGATTGAGACCCAGGCCCAGTTGCAACATCAGCGGCAACAAGAAGGGCGTGGCGCCGATGCCCACCCTGAACACGAAGCCGCCCACCACGCCGGCATGAAAAGTCGGCAAGCGCAACAAGGACAAATCCAACAAGGGATGAGCTGTGCGACGGTAATGCAGCAGATAAAGCCACAGCAAGCCCATGCCTGTCGCCGCCAGCACGACGGACCATTGCGCCGAGACCAAATGCCTGCCCTCGGAAGCCAGACCCAGCATCAACAAGGACAGGCCGACGCCGCTCAAAGCAAAGCCCAACCAGTCCAGCGGCGGTACTTGTTCGTTCTTCAAGTCTTCGATGTGGCGCTTGGCGAGCACCCAGCCCAGCACGCCAATAGGGATATTGATCAAGAATATCCAGCGCCAATGCAGATAGGTACTGATAAAACCGCCCAAGGGCGGTCCAATGACCGGCCCCAGCAAAGCGGGAACCGTCAAATAACTGAGCGCCCGCACCAGATCCGCTTTCGACGTGGTGCGCAAAATCACCAAGCGCCCCACCGGTACCATCATCGCGCCACCGATACCTTGCACAAAACGCGCCAGCACAAAGCCGCCCAATGTATTGCTAAGCGCACACAACACGGATCCCGATACAAAGACGACAATGGCTGCGCGGAAAATACGCCGTGAGCCAAAACGGTCCGCCATCCAGCCGCTGATGGGGATAAACACGGCCAAACTGACCAAGTAAGACGTCAGCGCCAACTTCAAGCCAATCGGCTCCACCAACAGGTCGCGCGCGATAGCCGGCAAAGAGGTGGATATCACTGTGGCGTCCATGTTCTCCATGAACAAGGCGGTGGCCACGATCAACGGGGTCACCATGCCAGCGGCGAGCTTAAGCTGCATGACGATAAAATTTCAGGAATGGAAACGTCAGTGTAGCACCGGCCATCGCCGGGACAACGAGACCGGGCGGCGCAAATGATGTCGAAACGTAAAGCGAGCCCCGCAAGCGCTCTCAAGCCACCGGGAGGCAAAACAGACGCCGCCCCTCCCGCGCGCTCTGCTCTCCCTGCTCCAGCAAGGTCATCACCCGCCACGCTTCCCTAGCCGTCACCGGATTAGACCCCAGACCTTGCGCGGCGCGAGCCACCCCACGGTAGAAATCACGATAATCACCCAAGGGCGACGAACGGGACTCCCGCATTTCTCCGTCGTCCCGCTGACGGAACAAGATGCCCGGCTCAAGGTCCACGCCCCAACCCGTTTCGCCAGGGCGGCCGCCACGCTTCAAATAGTCCTCCTGGCTGTCCAGGCCGAATTTGACGTAACTGGCGAGCGTGCCGTGCAAACTAAAGCGCGGGGTGCCGCCGCTGACCAAGCAGGAGCCGTGCAGCACCGCCTGATGCTCCGCATAGCCCAACTGTACATGAAAGTAGTCTGTCGCCTGCGCACCGGCCCTTTGTTTGAACAAGTTCGCATAAATCGTCTGCGGCCAGCCCAGCAACTGCAAGGCCTGATCGAGCAAGTGCGGCCCCAGGTCGTACCACAGCCCCGCTCCCGGTTGGTCCCGCTCGCGCCAACGCGCGCGGACCTGCGGCCGATAACGGTCGAAATGGGACTCGAAATGGCTGAGCGCTCCCAGCTCGCCGCTGGCCAACAGCGCCTTGAGCGCCAGGAAATCAGCGTCCCAGCGCCGATTGTGAAACACCGACAACAGCGGGCTGCCCGGCCGCTCGGCCATCAAGCACAGCTCCCGCGCCTCCGCCTGCGTCACGGTGAACGGCTTGTCCACCACCACATGCTTGCCTGCCATCAAACCCGCGCGCGCCTGCGGATAATGCAATTGGTTGGGGCTGGCGATAACGAGCATATCGATGGCAGGATCAAGCAAAGTCTGCTCCAAAGCAGCCAGCACCGACACCTGCGGCCAATCCACCCGCACCTCGTCCGGCCGGCTGCTGACCACGGCGGCCAGCTTCAATTCGGGCGTAGCGGAGATCAAGGGCGCGTGAAAAGTCTTGCCGGCGTAGCCGTAGCCCACCAAGGCGACATTCAATGGCTGCATGTGTTTTGCTTTCGGTAACCAGAATCCAAACAGTCTACGCCCGCCGCGGACATGAAAAAACCCGCCTGGCAGGCGGGTTTCCGGCGATGAGTCAAATCGGACTTACAGACCGAAGGGATGACGCATCACGATGGTTTCTTCGCGGTCCGGACCGGTAGAGATAATGTCCACCGGCGCGCCGCACACTTCGGCGATACGAGTCAGGTAGGCCTGGGCATTGGCCGGCAGGTCTTCCCAGCGCTTGGTGCCGAAAGTGCTTTCGCTCCAGCCGGGCATGGTTTCGTACACCGGTACGCACTTGCTGACCGCGTCGGAACCAAACGGCAGAATATCCACCTTTTCACCGTCCAGAGTGTAACCCACGCACAGTTTGATCTCTTCCAGGCCATCCATCACATCCAGCTTGGTCACGCACAGGCCTGACACGCCATTGATCTGGATAGAACGCTTGAGTGCGGCGGCGTCGAACCAGCCGCAGCGACGCGGACGGCCGGTTACCGAACCGAATTCGTTGCCGCGCTTGGCCAGGAACATGCCGATATCGTTCTCTTGCTCGGTCGGGAACGGACCGGAACCCACGCGGGTGGTGTAGCCCTTGACGATGCCCAGCACGTAGTTAAGCATTTGAGGAGCTACGCCGGCGCCCGGCGCTGCAGCGCCGGCCACGCAGTTGGACGAGGTCACGTACGGATAGGTACCGTGGTCGATGTCCAGCAGGGTGCCCTGCGCGCCTTCGAACAGCAGCGGGATACCCGCCTGGTTCATGTCGTACAGGGTGCGGGATACATCGGCCACCATGGGCTTGATGCGCTCGGCCAGTTTCAAGGTGTCGGCCAGGATGGCGTCGAAGCTCACCGGCTCAGCCTGGAATAGCTTGGTCAACATGAAGTTGTAGTATTCGACGTTTTCCTTCAGCTTCTCGGCGAAGCGGGCGGTGTCGAACAGGTCGATCACCTTCAAGGCGCGTCGCGCCACTTTGTCTTCGTAGCAGGGGCCGATGCCGCGGCCGGTCGTGCCAATCTTGCCGGCACCCTTGGCCGCTTCGCGAGCCTGATCCAAAGCCACGTGGTAGGGCAGGATCAGCGGGCAGCCTTCGGAAATCTTCAGGCGGGCGGCGACGTTCACGCCGGCGGTTTCCAGCTCGTCGATCTCTTTGAGCAAGGCTTCCGGAGACAACACCACGCCATTGCCGATGAAGCACTCGACATCGTCGCGCAGAATGCCGGACGGAATCAGGCGCAGCACGGTTTTCTTGCCGCCCACCACCAGAGTGTGGCCCGCGTTGTGACCGCCCTGGAAGCGAACCACGGCACGCGCGTGGTCGGTCAGCCAGTCAACGATCTTGCCCTTGCCTTCATCACCCCACTGGGTACCGATCACGACAACGTTCTTGGACATTGGAAAAACCTCTTCTTCAGTCAGATTCAAAAATCAGTTAAATGAAACCACATGCCAATCCGAGCCATCCAAAGTCAGCTCGCGATCGCAATTCAAGGCCTGGGCGGACTCGCCCAGATAATCAATCACCACCATTTCGCCCGCTGCGCGCAGGCGGGCCACTTCAGCCCGCGCCTGCGGCCAGTGCTTGGCGGCCAAGCGAATGCCCCTGACCGAACCTTGCTCCGGCAGGATGCGGATCAGGTCGCGCAAATCCAGGCTGAAGCCGGTTGCCGGTCGGGCACGGCCGAAACGACGGCCCACATTGTCGTAGCGGCCTCCGCGCGCCAGTTCCTCGGCCCAGCCCTCAGCATAGGCGGCGAACAGCAGGCCGTTGTGATACTGCGTGCCGCGCAGTTCGGTCAGGTCGAAGCTCAGGGCCACCCTGCCCTTCAGCGCCTTGGCCACAGCGGACAGCTGCATCAGGCCAAGCTCCACCTCGGGCAAGGACGGCAGACGGGAACGCGCCCGGTCCAACTCCTCGATCGGACCGTACAATTCCGGCAAAGCCAGAAAAGCGCTGCGGTACGGCTCGGCGACATCGCGGACCAACTCGCGAATGCTGGCCACATCCTTGCTCTGCAGCTTGGCAAACAGCGCCCGACTGATCTCTCCCGACAAACCGGCGGCGGCGGCAATGCCGCGGTAAATCGCCATATGGCCGATGTCCAGCCGCAGGCCGGACACGCCGGCGCGCTCCAAGGTGCCCAGCATCAATTCGATGATTTCCAGGTCGGCCTCGACGCCGGCGTAGCCGTACAACTCCGCCCCCACTTGCAGCGGCTCGCGCGATCCCGCCAGACCATCCGGTCGGGTATGCACCACGCTGCCGGCGTAGCACAGCCGGGTCACGCCGGTACGCTCGCCGAGCAAGTGCGCGTCTATGCGCGACACTTGCGGCGTGATGTCGGCGCGCAAGCCCATTTGCCGGCCGGACAACTGATCGTCCAGCTTGAAGGTCTTGAGCTCGAGCGAAGCGTCTTCCTCGCTGATCAGCGAATCGATGTACTCGATCAGCGGCGGCAGCACCAACTCGTAGCCCGCCACGCGAAAGCCTTCCAGCATCGCCGCCTTGGCGGACTCCACCTGGCGCGCGGTGGCAGGCAGAACATCCGCGATGTATTCCGGTAACAGCCAATTACGCATGATTCTTTTCAACAGAATAAAAGGCGGGAAGCGTCCCGCCTTGTTATCAGCAAACTGGCCAGGTCGCCCCGGCCAGTGTTCCATACTCGATTGTCTTGCGCGGCGTCTTCCGCCAGCCTTGGCCGCTTACTTGGCCTTGGCCGCTCCCGACTGCGGGTTCTTGAAGTACTTGAAGAACTCGCTGCTCGGCTCCAGCACTAGGACGTCGCTCTTGTTCTTGAACGACTCCTTGTACGCGTCCATGCTGCGCCAGAAAGCGTAGAAGTCCGGGTTCTTGCCGTAAGCCTCGGCGTAAATCGCCGCCGCCTTCGCGTCGCCCTTGCCCTTCAGCTCCTGAGCCTGACGATACGCTTCGGCCAGCACCACCTCGCGCTGCTTGTCCGCTTCGGCGCGGATGCGTTCCGCGTCCGCGGCGCCCTCGCTGCGCAACTGGCTGGCGACGGTGCGGCGCTCGGACTGCATGCGATCGAAGACCGAACTGCTTATTTTATCCGGAAAATCGACTCGTTTTAAGCGCACGTCGAGAATTTGTACGCCTATTTTACGCGCATCCGCGTCCGCGCGCTTGCGAACCGTATCCATCACCTGATCGCGCTTGCCGGAAATGACGTCGGCAACCATCTTTTGGCCGAATTCCGCGCGCAACCCGTCATTGATCGTCTGTTTCAAACGCGCCACAGCGGCGGCCTCGGAACCCACACTCTTGTAGAACTGCTCAACGTCCACCACACGCCATTTGACGAAGCTGTCCACCAACACGTTCTTTTTCTCGCGGGTGTTGAACAGTTCCGGCGCCTCGGCGTCGATGGTCTGCACGCGGCGATCGAAGTAACGCACATTCTGCAGCAGCGGCACCTTGAACTGAATGCCCGGCTCCTTGATGATGCGCACCACTTCGCCAAACTGGAAAACCAGCGCGTATTGGCGCTGATCCACGGTGAACAGCGACAGGCTGGCAACAAATAGCACACCGGCTATGGCAACTACAGTCGGAATCAGTCTATCCATTGCTTATCGCTCCGCCCCAAAAAAATCACGCCCGCGGGTCACGTCCCGCCCCCCTTTGGCATTGCCGGCCTGAGCGGCCGGCGCAGCCGACTCCGCCTGCTGCGGAACCGCGCTGGCGGCGGGCGCCGCCGCGCCGGAAGCGCCCGGATTGCTCTGCTGGATCAGCTTGTCCAAAGGCAGGTACAAGAGATTGTTGCCGCCCTTCTGGTCCACCACCACCTTGGTGGTGCTGCTCATGATCTGCTGCATCATGTCCAGATACAGGCGATCGCGCATGACTTTGGGTGCTTTGTTGTATTCAGACAACACTTGCTTGAAGCGCGATGCGTCGCCTTCCGCGCGGGAGACGACTTTCTGCTCGTAGGCTTCTGCCTCCTGCTGCAGGCGCGCTGCCAGACCCTGGGCCTTGGGCAGCACCTCGTTGGCGTAAGCCAGGCCTTCGTTGCGCAGCTTGTCCTTGTCCTGACCGGCCTTCACCGCGTCGTCGAAGGCTGCCAGCACTTGCTCGGGCGGCTGCACCGCGTTGATGTTGACCTTGGCGATGCGCACGCCCAGCGAATAACGATCCAGCACTTCCTGAATCAGTTTCTGGGTTTCCACCGCGATCTGCGTCCGCCCTTCGTTCAACACGAAGTCGACCTTGTTGCGGCCCACCACTTCGCGAATCGCGGTTTCGGTCGCCTGCTTGACGATGTCCTTGGCGTCCCGCTCGCGCGAGGCGTTGTTGAACAGGAAGGCGCGCGCGTCCTTGATGTCGTATTGCACCGACAGCTGGACGTCGATGATGTTCTGGTCCGAAGTCAGCATCAGCGACTCTTCCGCCACTCGCGTCTGGGCGGTGTTGCGGTAGCCCACTTCCACGCTGCGCACTTCGGTCAGGTTGACGATCTCCACCTTTTCAATCGGGAACGGCGCGTGCCATTGCAGGCCCGGCTCGGTCACCCGGTTGAAGCTGCCCAGGCGCAGCACCACGCCTTGCTCGCGCGCATCCACCACGTAGAAACCGCTGGCCAGCCACAAGGCCGCCAATACGCCCACCACGGCGATGGCGCCGCCCTTGAACGGCGGTTTGATGCCGGACGCGGGACTGCCCCCTGCACCACTGCCTTTGGCGCCCAGCAGCCGCGACAGCTTCTGATTTAGGTTGCGGAATACTTCATCGAGGTCCGGCGGCCCTTCATTGCCTCGACGGCCTCGGTTAGGGTCATTCTGCGACATGCTCGTAATAGTCTTTATGGTTGTTTTGAGAAGGATGCACGCATTCGGCAACCGCCGCGCGCAAGAGTTCCAGGCCGGCGCCGGTCAGGGCCGAAACCCGCACCGAAACCGGACGGCCCGCCGCGTCGTGCTCGACCTCCGGCTCCATCTCGCGCAGATCGCATTTGTTCCAGACCAGCAGCTGCGGAATACCGTCCGCGCCGATTTCGGCCAACACCTTGTTGACCTCCTCGATCTGCACATCGCGCATATCGCTGGAGCCATCCACTACATGCAACAAAAGGTCCGCACGCACGGTTTCCTCCAGGGTGGCGCGGAACGCGGCCACCAGAGTGTGCGGCAGATCGCGAATAAAGCCCACCGTATCGGAAATCACGATGGATGTCTGGTGATTGAGAAACAGCTTGCGGCTGGTGGTGTCCAGCGTGGCGAACAATTGGTCCGCCGCGTAGATGCGCGCTTTGGTCAGCGCGTTGAACAAGGTGGACTTGCCAGCATTGGTGTAGCCGACGATGGACACCGAGGCAATACCAGCTCGCCCGCGTCCCTTGCGCTGGGTATTGCGTTGTTTTTGCACTTGAGCCAGGCGCTCTTTCAGCGCCTTGACGCGGATGCCCAGCAAACGACGGTCGGTTTCAAGCTGGGTTTCGCCGGGGCCGCGCAAGCCTATGCCGCCCTTCTGCCGCTCCAAGTGGGTCCAGCCTCGCACCAGGCGGGTGGACATATGCGACAGCTGAGCCAGTTCGACTTGCAGCTTGCCCTCATGGCTGCGCGCGCGCTGCGCGAAAATATCCAGAATCAGGCTGTTGCGGTCGATAACGCGGCACTGCAGTGCCCGCTCCAGATTGCGTTCCTGACCAGGCGCCAAAGCATGGTTGAATATCACGACATTGGCGTCGGTGGCGCGCACCAGCAGGCCGATTTCCTCGACCTTGCCCTTGCCCGCGAACAGCGCGGCGTCCGGGCGCTGCCGCTTGCCTTGCACCACGCCCATCACCTCGACGCCGGCGCTCTTGACCAGCTCGGCGCACTCGGCGATATTTTCCTGGTAATCGGCATCTCCAAAATCCAGACAGACCAGAACCGCCTGGTCGCCTAAGTCGGGACGATCAAACACTATTCGGAAACCATAGTTGAGGCGCAAAAGATAAAAGGCCGACAAGCCGCGCCAGATTGGCGCGGCCGATCGGCCCGGTCACAAGCACAGCAACGCTTTAGGCGTCTTGCTGCTCCTGCTTTTGCACCGGGTGTTCATGGGGAAGATTGACCGGACGGGCGGGTACGACGGTGGAAATGGCGTGTTTGTACACCATTTGGGTCACCGTGTTTTTCAACAGCACCACGTACTGGTCAAAGGATTCTACCTGACCCTGAAGTTTAATGCCGTTCACCAGGTAGATGGACACCGGCACATGTTCCTTACGCAGGATGTTCAGGAACGGGTCTTGTAACATTTGCCCTTTAGAGCTCATTCGTTATTCTCCGAATCGTTGATTGTTGTATTAACTGAACCTTACAGCCCGGTTGTCTGCTTATTATTAGCAGAAAACATCCCGGCGTACTATTTTTTACTGCTGCCCTTGCCGTTCTTGCCGTAACGCACTTCTTTCTCGCGTCCGCGCATCTTGGACATCGGCTTGGGCTTGGCCCGGGACTTCTCCTTGCCGTCGTCGGTGTCGAACGGATTTTCCGAAGACTTGTACTGCACGCGCAACGGCGTGCCCTGCAGCTTGAACACTTTCCGGAAAGTGTGTTCCAGATAGCGGGTATAACTGTTCGGCACCGCATCCAGCGCATTGCCGTGCACAACAATAATGGGCGGGTTCTGCCCCCCCTGGTGCGCATAGCGCATCTTCGGGCGAATCAGGCCCGAGCGCGGAGGCTGCTGACGTTCCAGCGCCACTTGCAGCACTCGAGTCAGCTTTGGCGTGGCCAGTTTGGCCATGGCCGCCCTGTACGCCTCGTCGATGGACTTGAACAAGTCTGCCACGCCGCGGCCTTCAATGGCGGAGATGTAATGGAACTTTGCAAAATCCAGGAAGTTCAGCTTGCGCGCGATCTCGCGGCGCACTGTTTCCTTTTGCTCCCCATCCAGGTTGTCCCATTTATTCACCGCCACTACCAGCGCCCGGCCCGCTTCCAACGCAAAACCGGCGATGGTGGCGTCCTGCTCGGAGATATCCAGTTGGGCGTCCAGCACCAGCACCGCCACGTTGGCGTCTTCGATCGCCTTCATGGTCTTGATCACCGAGAACTTCTCCAGCATCTCGCTGACCTTGGCCCGACGACGCACGCCCGCGGTGTCAATAATGGTGTAGGTATGGCCATCTCGCTCAAAATCAATATATATGCTGTCGCGAGTGGTGCCGGCCTGATCGAAGGCGATAACGCGCTCTTCGCCCAAGATGGCGTTGACCAGAGTGGACTTGCCGACATTGGGCCGGCCGATCACCGCGAACTTGGGATGGCGCGAGGCTTCTTCTTCCACTTCTTCGGGGAAGTCCGCCAACACCAGTTCCATCAATTCGCGCACGCCGTCGCCATGAGCGGCGGAAATCACCAACGGCTCGCCCAGCGCGAGCTCGTGGAATTCGGCACCGGCGATAGCGTGGCGCATCCCTTCCGCCTTATTAACGGCGAGGAAGACCGGACGCTGCAGCTGGCGCAGACGGTTGGCGATGATTTTGTCTTGCGGGGTCAGGCCGTTTCGGCCATCCACCAGGAACACCACGGCATCGGCTTCGTCCACGGCCTGCAACGTCTGCTTGGCCATTTCAAACAAGATGCCTTCGTCCACCACCGGCTCGAAACCGCCGGTATCGACCACCAGATACGGCTTCTCGCCCACGCGGCCATGGCCATAGTGGCGATCACGCGTCAGGCCGGGCTGGTCGGCGACCAGGGCGTCGCGGCTGCGGGTCAGCCGGTTAAATAAGGTCGACTTGCCCACATTGGGGCGGCCGACCAGAGCTACGGTAGGTTTCATGAGTACTGCTTTATTATCCCAAAGTCAGCATTGCCAGACGACCGTCCTTGCCTTGCATCAAGGCGGACGAACCCAGCGACACCGGTTGATTGGCCAGGGCGGACCCGACCTTGACTCGGCCCACGATGCTGCCGCTCTCATTGGATAGCAGATGGGCGTAACCTTCGCCATCTCCTACCAACACGAAGCGGCCCAACAGAGCGGGGCCGGTGACGTCCCGATATTTCAGGTCGTCGGTTTTCCAAATATTGCGGCCGGTGCCGCGATCAAACGCCCAGACGGAGCCGTCTTCCGCGGTCACGTAGACATTGCGTCCGTCCACGGCCAGGCCGCGGCTGGACGAAATTTCACGCGCCCACAGCAGATTGCCGGAACGCGCCTCAAAGCAGGCCACTCGTCCCTGATAGGCCACCGCGCACACCTGGCCGGCGTCGAACACCGGCCGCGAAGTCACGTCGGTCATCCGTTCCAGTTCGGTGGCGCCGCGCGGGTTGGCTACCGCGCCCTGCCACAAAGCGTTGCCGGTCTGCGGATTGATGATGTCCAGGCGGCCACCGGCCTGCCCCACCATCACCGCTTCCTTGCCCACCGCCTGCATCGAACCATTGTTGCGCACGGTCAGCTGCGGCAGCACATTGCCGCTGGACCACAGTTGCTTGCCGCCGTCGCTCAGGGAGAAACCGGTCAGGCGCGCGTCGTTGGTGCGCACCAGCACCATGTCGCCGGCCACCTGCGGCGCCTCCAGCATCAAGCTGGTCAGCGGCTGTTGCCACAGCACTTTGCCGCTGGCGCGCTCCACCGCCAACAACTTGGCGTCCTGGGTGCCCACCAGCACCATATCGCCGGCCACGGCGACGCCGGCGCTCAGCTTGCGCTTCAGATCCACGTCCGCGCTGACGCGGCCGCTGAGGGCGTCGATGCTGCGCACGCGGCCATCGGCGTCGGCGCTCACCACCAGGCCGTTGGCGTATACCGGCAAGAAGCCGGCCGCCGGCGCGGCCTGAGCCGCCGTCCATTTGACGTCCAAGCCCTGCAGGGGTTTGATCGCGGCGAGCGGGGTAGGCTTGAACTGGGTATTGCCTTCAAACCAGCTGGCGCAACCGGCCAGCAGCGAGGAGGACAGCACAGCGGTAAGCAACAATTGGCGGCGCATGCGATCAGCCTCCCAGCGCGTCAAGTTTGGTCTGGATGAACTGGCGGTTGGGCGAATCGCCCACCAGTTTGGCCAAAGCGGATTTATAGGCGTCGCGCGCGGCGGCGGCGTCGCCCTTGGCGACCAGCACATCGCCCTTCAAGTCCAGAAACAACGCGTCGAAACCGGCCGGGTGCTCCTTGTTCAGTTCGGCGATCGCCGCGTCGTAAGTTTTCTGATCCAGCAACAAGGAAGCCAGGCGCAGGCGGGCGATGGCGCCTACCGATTCATCCTTGCCATTGGCCAGCACCCACTCCAGCTGGCTCTTGGCCAACGCGAGGTCGCTCTTGTCGAAAGCGGCCTTGGCCAGAATCAGCGAACCGCGCGTGGCATAGGCCGAGGAGCCGAAGTCGTTCTGCAACAGCGTTACCGCCGACTTCAACTTGGCGATGTCCTTGGCGGCCACCGCCGCGTCGATGTTCTCGTAAGCGGCCGCGGCTTTTTGCGCCTGCTGCTCCTGGTAATAGCGATAGCCCTTGAAGCCCAGATAGGCGATGGCGGACGCCGCCAGCACGCCGGCAATCAGCTTGCCCCACTGCTGCCAGAAGGCCTTGATCGAATCAATCTGTTCTTGTTCCTGCAAGTCGAACGCCATTGCGCCCCTCTCCCTTAAGCTTTCAGTGAGATCAGCGTGGCGGCCACCGCTTCCGCCGCCACAGTTTGTTGGTCCATCTCGGCGCGCAGCGCCTTGATCACCGCCTGACCCGTCTTGATTTCATCTTCGCCGACGATGACGGCGAACTGCGCGCCGCTGCCGTCGGCTTTTTTCATTTGCGACTTGAAACTGCCTTCGCCCAAGTGCTGCACCACCGACAGGCCGGCGGCGCGCAGGCTTTGCGCCAGCTTCATCGCGTACAGCGCCGCGCCTTCGCCTTGGTTCACCAGATAAATGTCGACGCTGCGTTGCGCCGGCAGCAATTGCTTGTCCTGCAACAACAGCACCACGCGCTCCAGACCCATGCCGAAACCAATGCCTGCGGCGGGCTTGCCGCCCAGTTGTTCGATCAGGCCGTCATAGCGGCCGCCGGCGCAAATCGTGCCTTGCGCGCCCAGCTCGTTGGTCACCCATTCAAACACCGACTGGTTGTAGTAATCCAAACCACGCACCAGTCGCGGGTTTTCCACGAAGTCGACGCCCAGTTCGCGGATCATCGCCTTCCAGCCTTCGTAATGCGCGAGGGACGCTTCGCCCAGGTAGTCGGACAGCTTGGGCGCCTCGTCAGCCATCCGCTGCAGGGCAGGGTTCTTGGTGTCAAGCACGCGCAAGGGGTTGCTGTACATGCGACGCTTGCCGTCTTCGTCCAGAATGTCCACGTGCTGTTCCAGATAGGCGATCAGCGCCTGGCGATGCGCGGCGCGTTCCTCCTGGTTGCCCAACGAATTGATTTCCAGGCGCACATACTGGGACAGGTCCAGACGACGCCACAAATCGGCGGTCATCGCGATGATTTCGGCGTCGATATCCGGACCGGCGAAGCCCAGCGCTTCCACGCCCATCTGGTGGAACTGACGATAGCGGCCCTTCTGCGGACGCTCATGGCGGAACATCGGCCCCATGTACCACAGTTTCTGGGTGGCATTGTACAGAAGGTTGTGCTCGACCACCGCGCGCAGGGTGCCGGCGGTGCCTTCGGGGCGCAGCGTCAGGCTGTCGCCGTTCAGGCTGTCGATGAAGGTGTACATCTCCTTCTCCACCACGTCGGTGACTTCGCCGATGGCGCGGACGAACAGCGGCGTGGTTTCGACGATGGGGGTGCGGATATTCTGATAGCCGTAGTCAGCCAGCAGTTCGCGCAGCTTGCCTTCAAAGAACTCCCACTGGTAGGACTCGGCCGGCAGCACATCATTCATGCCTTTGACCGCTTGATATTTTTGAGCCATTGCTTGTTTTCTTGTGTATCGCTTGAATCAGTGCCCGGTCATTGCGCCAAACGCGCTCAAACGCCTACCGGACGAATCGGAATGGTGCGGCTTCCGCCCTCGCGACGCTTGGCGCCGCCTTCGCCGTAACGGCTTTGCACATAGCGATCAACCAAGTCCGTGAACTCGGAGGCGATGTTGTCGCCCTTGAGGGTAACATCCTTTTGACCGTCGACGTAAACCGGCGCCACCGGCACTTCGCCGGTGCCGGGCAGCGAGATGCCGATATCGGCCAGCTTGCTCTCCCCCGGGCCGTTGACCACGCAGCCCATCACCGCCACCTTCATGTCTTCCACGCCCGGGTATTGCAAACGCCATACCGGCATCTGCGTGCGCAGATACGTCTGAATCTGATCCGCCAGCTCCTGGAAGAAGGTGCTGGTGGTGCGGCCGCAGCCCGGACAAGCGGTCACCAGCGGGGTGAAGCTGCGCAGGCCCATGGTTTGCAGCAACTCCTGCGCCACCACCACTTCCTTGGTGCGCGCCTCGCCCGGCTGCGGCGTCAGCGAGATGCGGATGGTGTCGCCTATGCCTTGCTGCAGCAAGATCGCCAGCGCGGCGCTGGAGGCGACGATGCCCTTGGAGCCCATGCCAGCCTCGGTCAGCCCCAGATGCAAGGGGAAGTTGCAGCGACTGCCCAGGTCGCGGTACACGGTAATCAGGTCCTGCACATTGCTGACCTTGCAGGACAGCAGGATCTGCTCGGCCGGCAGCCCCAGTTCCATCGCCTTGTCGGCGGACTCCAGCGCGGAAACGATCAGCGCTTCGCGCATTAGCCGCTCCAAGGGCAGCGGCTGGTCGACGCGGTTGTTGGCGTCCATCATTCTGGCCAGCAAAGCCTGATCCAGGCTGCCCCAGTTGACGCCGATGCGCACCGGCTTGCCGTATTCGATGGCGGTGCGGATCATGAAGGCGAACTTATCGTCGCCCTTGGCGCCCTTGCCCACATTGCCCGGATTGATCCGGTATTTGGCCAGCGCGCGCGCGCAATCGGGATATTCCTTCAGCAAGCGGTCGCCGTTGAAATGGAAATCGCCGACCAAGGGAACGGCACAGCCGGCATCGTCCAGCCGTTGGCGGATTTCCGCCACCTTGGCCGCCGCCTCCGGCGAGTTGACGGTGATGCGCACCAGCTCCGAGCCGGCTTCCGCCAGCTCCAGCACTTGCCGCACCGTGGCCGCCGCGTCCGCGGTGTCGGTGTTGGTCATGGACTGCACCACCACCGGAGCGTCCGATCCTACAATGACATGCCCCACCCTAGCCTGCAGGGTGGGGCGTCGCGCGATGTTCACGCTATCCATTCGCTACCTTGAATTACTTGAGTTCCAGCTTTGCCGTGGTGCCGCGGATCTTGTCCGTGAGGTCCACCGCTTGGCCATTGAAATTCACCGCCACTTGCGAGGCGTTGCCGATCACCAGTTTGAACGGCGGCGTACCGACCGCTTCCTGGGTGCTACCCGGCTGCAAGGTCTGGAACACCAGCTTCTTGCCAGTGGCGTCCACCACCGACACCCAGGCTTCCGCCTCCTTGACCGTCAACACCAGCTTGCCGCTGGCGGCCGCCGCCACGGCGGCGCTGGCCTGCGGTTTGACAAGCGGCGACGCCAACGGAACCGGCGCGCTAGCCACGCTAGCCGTCTTGACCGGCTGCGGCGCGGAGGCCGGAGAAGGCGCGACGACGGCTGCCGGCGCCGAGGCCGGCGTCTCCGCGGAGAATGCGGCGGGAGCGGAGGCTTCGCCCATCGGCGCTGAAGACAACTCAGTCGCGATGGCGGAAGAAGCGTCTGCCGTCGGCCGGCTGTCGCCGCCGTGGTTGCTGGCCAGCCATGCGACGCCTCCGCCCAGCGCCGCCACCACCAGCAAACCTACGATCCATTTGCCGGAAGATCCGCCCTCGTCCGACGCAGGCGTCTCGCCGGAATGCCCGGGCGCCTCGTGCGCGCCGTCGCGCACCAGATTGGCCACGTCGTTGACCGCGGAAGGAAACTGCCTGTCCAGCGCATGCATCAACGGTTCGGGGTCAATCTGCAAAAAGCGGGCGTAATTACGGACAAAGCCGCGCACGAAGGTCGCGCCCGGCAAGATTGTGAAATCGTCGCGTTCTATCGCCTCCAGCTGCCGCATCGACAGTTTCAGCCTATCCGCGACTTCCCCCAAGCCCATGCCTGCCGCCTCGCGGGCGGCTTTCAGCCGGGCGCCGACGCTGGAACCTGTCGGTTGTCCCTGTTGTTCGAATTGTTGCTCCATCCTCAGCTTCCACTCAACAGCAGTTGTGTTTCTTTGGAATCCGGATAACGGTTCTTGAGCGCGGCGGAACATTCGCTTTCCAGCACTCTGTTGCCGCTCTTGCGCCCAATCTGCACGCCAAGCCACAGGTCGTCGGCTTGCAGCGCCGCGCCCTTGCCTATCCGTTCGAAATAGAAAGCAGCCAATTTGGCATTACCCAGCCCAAGATGCAACTGTGCTAATTCCCGCAACGCGGGCGCGAAATTAGGCGCGGCGCGCAACGCCGCCAGCAAGTAATCGTTGGCCTGCTCTTGATTGCCGGCCTTGGCGCTGCAATGCCCCAGGTTCAAATAAGCCGTCTGAGGCGAATCATACAGCGGGTTGGCCAGCGCTTTCTGAAAATAGGACAAAGAATCCTGCAGCCGGTTTCGATCGCACAGAAACAAACCGTAATTATTGTTCGCCTCCGGGTTGCTTGGATCCAGTTGCAGGGCTTTGCGGTAATTGGCTTCGGCGGGTCCGTCCTCGCGCAACTGGGTCAAAACATAGGCGCGGGATACATAGGCCGGGACATAGGCCGGATCCGCGGCTACGGCCTGATCCGCCGTTTCGAGCGCCACTTTGTAATTGCCGATCTTGGCGTATTCTATCGCCAGCTGGCTGCGTATCGTCGCCAACTCGCGCGACGTTTCGGCATCGGCGGCAAATGCGGTTGAACTCACAGCCATCCCTAAACAGGCCATCAACCCCATTTGCCGTATCGTCATTGCTTATTGTCCTCTACGAGCTGCATCCATTTGGCTTGACGGCGGGTTTTGTCCATCACTTGGCCTGCCAGCTGGCCACAGGCGGCGTCGATGTCGTCGCCGCGCGTTTTCCGCACCGTCACCACGTAACCGCGTTCCTGCAGAATTTCGCGGAACGCGCGAATCGCATTGTTGCTGGAACGCTCATAACCCGAGTTCGGGAACGGATTGAACGGTATCAGATTGAACTTGCACGGCACGTCCCGCACCAGTTCCAGCAGTTGGCGAGCATGTTCCGGTCTATCGTTGACACCGTCAAGCATCACGTACTCGAAAGTGATGAAGTCGCGCGGCGCCTTTTCCAGATAGCGCTGACAGGCCGCCATCAACTGCGCCAGCGGGTATTTCTTGTTTATAGGCACAATCACGTCGCGAATGGCGTCGTTGGGCGCGTGCAGCGACACCGCCAGCGCCACGGGGCACTCTTCGCGCAGCCGGTCCATCTGCGGCACCAGGCCGGAAGTGGACAAGGTCACTCGCCTGCGGGACAGGCCGTAGCCATGATCGTCCAGCATGATTTGCATCGCGCTGACCACGTTGTCGAAGTTGGCCAGCGGCTCGCCCATGCCCATCATCACCACATTGGACACGACTCGCTCGTTCTTGGGCGTCACGCCCATCGCCTTATTGGCCCACCACAGCTGACCAATGATCTCCGCGGTGGACAGATTGCGATTGAATCCCTGCCGGCCGGTGGAGCAAAAAGTGCACTCCAGCGCGCAGCCCACTTGGGATGACACGCACAAGGTGCCGCGCTCATCCTCGGGGATGAAGACGGTTTCGACGCCGTTGCCGGTGCCGACGTCGAGCAGCCACTTGCGGGTGCCATCACTGGACGCCTGCCCGGTCATCAGCGAGGGAACCTTCACTTCGGCGCGTTCATGCAGCTTGGCGCGCAAGCTTTTGGCCAAGTCTGTCATCGCGTCGAAGTCGGCTTCCGCCATCTGGTGTATCCAGCGCATCACTTGCTTGGCGCGAAACGGCTTCTCGCCCATTTCGGCGAAATGCCGGGTCAGCTGGTCCAGATTGAAGTCGAGCAGGTTGGTTTTCATGCATTCCTCGGGATAAAGCAAAGGCGGTGTGGACGACCGCCTTTTCGACGGAGCCCGTCCATGAGGACAGGCTCCGCAAACAACGGAGTACTATGAGATTAGCGGGCGCTGATCTCGGATGCAGCAAAGAAATAAGCCACTTCGATCGCGGCGTTTTCCACGCTGTCGGAACCATGAACGGCGTTGGCGTCGATGGAGTCGGCGAAATCGGCGCGGATGGTGCCGGCTTCAGCCTTCTTCGGATCGGTCGCGCCCATCAGTTCGCGGTTTTTCAGCACGGCGTTTTCGCCTTGCAGCGCCTGGATCATCACCGGGCCGGACACCATGAAATCAACGAGGTCCTTGAAGAACGGACGTTCTTTGTGCACGGCGTAGAAGCCTTCGGCTTCGGCGCGGGACAGTTGCTTCATCTTGGCGGCCACGATTTTCAGGCCAGCGGATTCGAAACGATCGTAGATTTTGCCGATGACGTTTTTACCAACGGCGTCCGGCTTAACGATGGACAAGGTGCGTTCAATTGCCATATAAATTCTCCCAAACATCAAGACAAGTGGCTAAACTTGAGTATTATGCAGCCACTCGGGTTACCCAATTTTGACGAACCCGATATTTTAGCAGTGTTTTCAACCATGTGCTGCACATTTCTCAGTCTCAACGGACCATGCGCGAACAAAATCAACAAGACCCCGACAAGACCGGCGGCGAGGCCGAGCTCAACAGCAAGCTGAAAAAGCGGTTGATGATCGCCGGCGGCCTGGTCGCCGTGGCGCTGGCCGCCATTCCGCTGTCCGACAGCTTCAATAAACCCAAGGTGGAAATGACCGCCAGCAGCCAGAGCCCCAGCTCCGGCAAGATCATCAAGCCCTGC
>NZ_JAAOMA010000064.1:0-21586 GCF_011602385.1 Chromobacterium fluminis
GCCCAACACCAGCCCCAGCGGCGACCAGCTCATCAAAGTGAAAGACCTGCAGTTTGAGCTTAATAGCTACCCGGTACGCCTAGTGGACAAACCCGCCCCCGGCAGCTACTCCGGCAACGCCACGCTGAAGTTCAAATTCGACTGACACGGAAGAAACCCCTCAAAAACAACAACCCCTCCCCTTGAAAACCTGGCTCAAAGTCTCGCGAGCAAAGGCGGAACAAGGCGAGAACCACTGAGAAAGCGAAATATACTCGTGGTACATGAGCATTTCGAAGGAGGTACTCACCGTGTGACGCGCCACGAAGTGCAACAGACCGTAAACAGCTTCTAAGCGGGCGCAAAAACGGCGGCCTACGGCCGCCGTGTCGCACGCTGCGGCCTCTGGCCGCGCGCGCTTACTTCTCCACTTGCGTCACATCCCGCACCGCGCCGGTGTCGGCGCTGGTAGTCATCGCCGCGTAGGCACGCAGCGCAGGGCTGACCACGCGGTCGCGGCCCAGAGGCTTCCAGGCGTCGCGGCCCTTGGCTTCCATCGCCGCGCGCCGCGCCGCCAAGGTTTCATCGCTGACCGCCAAGCGGATGGAACGGCCTGGGATATCGATCTCGATGCGGTCTCCCTCTTCCACCAGACCGATGGCGCCGCCCTCGGCGGCTTCCGGCGACACATGGCCGATGGACAGGCCGGAGGTGCCTCCGGAGAAGCGACCATCGGTCAGCAAAGCGCAGTCCTTGCCCAAACCCTTGGATTTCAGATAGCTGGTGGGGTACAACATTTCCTGCATGCCGGGGCCGCCCTTGGGGCCTTCGTAGCGGATCACCACTACGTCGCCGGCCACGATGCGGTCGGCCAGGATGGCCTCCACCGCCGCGTCCTGGCTTTCAAAGATGCGGGCGCGCCCGTTGAATTTGAGAATGGAGTCGTCCACGCCGGCGGTTTTAACAATACAGCCGCGCTCGGCGATATTGCCGGCCAACACCGCTAGGCCGCCGTCCTGGGAGTAAGCGTGCTCGCAATCGCGAATGCAGCCTTCGGCGCGGTCGTCGTCCACCGTCGGGTAGCGCATGGATTGCGAGAAGGCGATGGTGGTGGGCACGCCGCCCGGCGCCGCGCGGTAGAAGCGTCGCGCCTCGCTGTCTTCGCCGTGGCGACAGATGTCCCAGGCTTCCAGCGCTTCGCCCAGCGTGGCGCTGTGCACGGTGGGCACCTCGCGGCGGATCAGGCCGGCGCGGTCCAGCTCGGCCAGGATGGCCACCACGCCGCCGGCGCGGTGCACGTCTTCCATATGGTATTTCTGGGTGGCCGGCGCCACCTTGGCCAGGCACGGCACCGAACGCGAGATGCGGTCGATGTCCGCCATTTTGAAGTCCACGCCGGCTTCCTGCGCCGCCGCCAGCAGGTGCAGCACGGTGTTGGTGGAGCCGCCCATGGCCACATCCAGGCTCATCGCGTTCTCAAACGCGGCCTTGGTGGCGATGGCGCGCGGCAGCAGGCTGGCGTCGTCCTGCTCGTAATGGCGCTTGGTGATATCCACGATCAGACGGCCGGCGCGCAGGAACAATTCCTTGCGGTCCGCATGCGTGGCCACCAGGCTGCCGTTGCCCGGCAGGGACAGGCCCAGCGCCTCGGTCAGGCAGTTCATGGAGTTGGCGGTGAACATGCCGGAGCAAGAGCCGCAGGTGGGACAGGCGGAACGCTCCACGCGCTCGACGTCCTCATTGGACACCGCGCTGTTGGCGGCCTCCACCATCGCGTCCACCAAGTCCAGCTTGCGGATGTCGTTGCCCCACTGCACTTTGCCGGCCTCCATCGGGCCGCCGGAAACGAACACCACCGGGATGTTCAAACGCATCGCCGCCATCAGCATGCCGGGGGTGATCTTGTCGCAGTTGGAGATGCACACCAGCGCGTCGGCGCAGTGAGCGTTGACCATGTATTCCACGCTGTCGGCGATCAAGTCCCGGCTGGGCAGGCTGTAGAGCATGCCGCCGTGGCCCATGGCGATGCCGTCGTCGATGGCGATGGTGTTGAATTCCTTGGCCACGCCGCCGGCGCGTTCGATTTCCCGAGCCACCAACTGACCCATATTGTGCAGGTGCACATGACCGGGCACGAACTGGGTGAAGCTATTGGCGATGGCGATGATGGGTTTGCCGAAGTCGTCGTCCTTCATGCCGGTGGCGCGCCATAGAGCGCGGGCACCCGCCATATTGCGGCCGGCGGTGGAAGTGCGGGAGCGGTATTGGGGCATTGCTGATTCCTTAATTTCTACATGAGGGGAAAGGCGCTCCGGGCCTGGCCTGCTTTAAGGCCGGGCCGCCTGGCTCCGGGTGCCGGGGAGCTCAAGGCAAAAATGCGTCGGGCGGCGGGTGGGCCGCGCGACGCGTGGGAACGCTTTCCCATATAATCCGTCCACATTCTTTTACCGCAAACGCACACGGCTGACAAATGATCATTCATCCGCAGTTCGACCCCGTGGCCATCCAGCTGGGCCCGCTGGCCATCCATTGGTACGGCCTGATGTACTTGCTGGGCTTCGCCAGCTTCCTGATTCTAGGCAATTACCGCATCAAGCGCGGCCACGCCTTCCTCACCTCCAAGCTGCTGGACGATCTGCTGATGTACGGCGCCGTCGGCGTAGTGCTGGGCGGCCGCCTGGGCGAAGTGCTGTTCTACCAGCCCGGCTATTACCTTAGCCACCCGCTGGAAATCCTGATGGTGTGGAAGGGCGGCATGTCTTTCCACGGCGGCTTCATCGGCGTCTTGATCGGCGTGGCGCTGTTCGCGCGCAAACACGGCCGCAGCTTCTGGGAAGTCACCGACTTCATCGCGCCGCTGGTGCCGCTGGGACTGGCCGCCGGCCGCATCGGCAACTTCATCAACGGCGAACTGTGGGGCCGGGTAGCCGATCCCAAGCTGCCGTGGGCGATGCTGTTTCCGCAGGCCAAAATGGACGATCTGATCCAGGCGCAGCAGTCCTCCGACCTGATGGTCACCCTGCTCAACTACGGCGGCCTGCCGCGCCACCCCTCGCAGCTGTATGAATTCGCGCTGGAAGGCCTGGCGCTGTTCGCGCTGCTGTGGTGCTTCAGCGCCAAAACGCGCGCCCGCGGCCAGGTGTCCGCGCTGTTCCTGATCGGCTACGGCCTGGCCCGCTTCGGCAGCGAGTTCTTCCGCACGCCGGACGCCGGCATCTTCGGCCAGTCCGACGTGATCAGCATGGGCCAATGGCTGAGCCTGCCTATGATCGTGATCGGCATGGCCTTGTTCTACCTGTTCGGCAAGCGCAAGGCGGCCTGAGCCGGGCTAGGCTAGAATGCTTGCTATACGCGGCGGTTTTTAGAGCCAGCTTACGATCTCGCGAGCTAGAGCGAGACAAGGCGAAACCAGCTGAGAAAGCGGAATGTACATACGGTACATGAGCATTTCGAAGTTGGTTTCAACGCCATATCGCTGACGCGCAGCAGATCGTAAACAGGTACTTAGCCCGCTGCTTCAAGGCCAGTCTTAATGACTGGCCTTTTTGAATCCCTAGCCCTTGCGGCTTTTCGTCCGCAATAGAGGAAAACACTGCCATGACCGCCATCAAACTGACGCTGGCCGGCGCGCTGCTGGCCGCCGCCACCCTGGCCAACGCCGCCCAGACCGTGCTCAAGGTCTCCGCCATTCCCGACGAATCTCCCACCGAGTTGCAGCGCAAATTCGCGCCGTTGGGCCAGTATCTGGAAAAAGAGCTGGGCATGAAGGTGCAGTTCGTGCCGGTGTCGGATTACGCCGGCGTGGTCACCGCGCTGACCTCGGACAAGCTGGACATGGCCTGGCTGGGCGGCTTCACCTATGTGCAGGCCAGCCAACGCGGCAAGGTGGTGCCGCTGGTGCAGCGCGAGGAGGACAGCAAGTTCACCTCCACCTTCATCACCAGCGGCCCGGCCAAGAGTCTGAAAGAGCTCAAGGGCGACAGCTTCGCCTTCGGTTCCGCCTCCTCCACTTCCGGCCATCTGATGCCGCGCTATTTCATGCAGAAGGACGGCATCAAACCGGAAAGTTTCTTTAAGAACGTCGCCTATTCCGGCGCCCACGACGCCACCGTGGCCTGGGTGGCCGCCGGCAAGGTGGAGGCCGGCGTGTTGAACAGCTCCGTGTGGCAGAAGCTGGTGGAAAGCAAGAAAGTGGATAGCGCCAAAGTGCGCGTAATCGCCACCACCCCGCCCTACTACGACTACAACTGGACGGTGCGCGGCAGCATGGACAAGGGTTTGCAGGACAAAATCCGCCAGGCCTTCCTCAAGCTGGACGCCAAGAATCCGGAACAGAAAGCCGTGCTGGATCTGCAGCGCGCCAGCCGCTTCATTCCCACCAAGCCGGACAATTACCAGGGCATAGAAGCCGCCGCCACGGCCGCCGGGCTGCTGAAGTGAGCCTGGAGTTTCAGGGCGCCGGCCTGAAGCTGGACGGCGCCGTCATCCTGCGCGGCATAGAGCTGCGCCTGGCCGCCGGCGAGCAAGCGGCCTTGATCGGGCCGTCCGGCGCCGGCAAGAGTTCGCTGCTGCTGCTGGCCAACACCGGCCTGCGCCCGGACGCCGGCGAGGTCCGGCTGCTGGGCGCCGACCCCTGGCGCCTGCCGCGCCGCGCCCTGCGCGCCTTGCGCGCGCGCATCGGCAGCGTCTACCAGACGCCGCCGTTGCCGCCGCACCAGCGGGTGATCCACGCAGTGGCGGCCGGCCGGCTGGGCCAAGGCGGCGAACTGGCGGCCCTGCGCCAGCTGCTGTGGCCGGACGACGCCGCCGGCGTCGCCGCCGAATTGGAGCGGCTGGGCCTGTCCGACAAGCTGTGGCAGCGCTGCGACCAGCTGTCCGGCGGCCAACGCCAGCGCGTCGGCATCGCCCGCGCGCTGTACCAGCGCCCGGAACTCTTGCTGGCCGACGAACCCGTGTCGGCCTTGGACCCCAGGCTGGCCGACGACACCATACGCCTGCTGTGCGAGGACGCCCGCGCGCGCCGCGCGACCCTGCTGGTCAGCCTGCACTCGGTGCAACTGGCCTTGGAGCACTTCCCGCGCATCATCGGCCTGCGCGACGGCGCCGTCGCCTTCGACTTGCCGCGCGAACAGGTCGACTCCGCGCTGCTGACCGAACTCTACTCCGGCGACGCGCCCGACGCGGCGACGGAAACGGCCGCGCCCGCCACGGCGCTCAGAGGCCTGCAATGCTGAAGCCGCGCGACCCGGCCGCGCGCTCGCGGTTGGGCTGGCTGCTGCTGACTCTAGCGCTGCTTCTGCCCACGCTGCCGCTGACTCAGTTCACGCTGAGCACCTTATTCAACGGCGACACCTGGCTCAGCCTGGCGCGCTTCGCCGCCGGCTTTTTGCCGCCGGCCCACGACGGCGATTTCCTGAAAGAGGTAATAAGGGAAACCGCCGTCACGCTGGCCGTGGCCAGCGCCGGCCTGGTCCTGGCCATGCTGCTGGGCGCGCCATTGGCCTTCGCCACCAGCCGCGCGCTGGATGATCATCAACTCACCGCCGCCGTGCCGCGCCGCGCGGTCTTTGCGACGCAAAGCCTGCTGCGCGGGCTGATGGTATGGCTGCGCGGCGTGCCGGACATCGTCTGGGCGCTGCTCTTCGTCCGCGCAGCCGGCCTGGGCAGCCTGCCGGCGGTATTGGCGCTGGGCCTGGCTTATGGCGGCATGCTGGGCAAGGTCTACGCGGAAATCCTGGAATCCCAGCCGCGCGCGCCGGCGCAGGCGCTGGCGGCCACCGGCGCCAGCCGCTGGCAACGGCTGTGCTGGGCGCTGTGGCCGCAAGCGCTGCCGGAATTGATCAGCTATAGCGTCTACCGCTGGGAATGCGCGATTCGCGCGTCGGCCGTGATGGGTTTCGTCGGCGCCGGCGGCATCGGCCAGTTGCTGGACAGCAGCCTGAAAATGCTCAACGGCGGCGAGGTGGGCACGCTGCTCTTGGTGTTCCTGCTGCTGGTGGGTTTGAGCGAGGGCGTCAGCCGCTGGTCGCGGCGCGCTTTGGAACGCGACGGCGGCGGCCGCCGCCTGTTGCTGGCCGTTGGCGCGCTGGCCGCCTTCAGCCTTTGCTGGCTATGGCCGGACTGGCGCGCCAACGGCTTCGACTGGCGCGGCCTGCCGCGCTTCGCCATGGAATTCCTGCCGCCGGACTTCTCCCCCGCCACGTTGGGGCAGTTGGGTCAGGGCGTGGTGGAAACCTTGGCGATGTCAGCGCTGGGCACGGTGCTGGCGGCCTTGCTGGCCATGCCGCTGGCCTTGCCGGCGGCCGGCCGGCTGGGCGTCGCCGCCAAGAGCGCGACGCGTCTGTTGTTGAACATGCTGCGCGGCATACCGGACCTGCTGTGGGCGGCGCTGGCGGTGTTGGCGCTGGGCCTGGGGCCGGCGGCCGGCGTGCTGGCGCTGGCGATGCACACCGCCGGCGTGTTGGGCCGCTTGTTTGCGGAAACCCTGGAAAACGCGCCGCCGCAGGCGGAGCAGGCCCTGCTTCACGCCGGCGCCGGCCGCGCGGCCGCCTTCTGCTACGGGCCCTTGCCCATGGTCGCCAGCCAATGGCTGGCTTACACCTTGTATCGCTGGGAAAACAATATCCGCATCGCCACCGTGCTCGGCATCGTCGGCGCTGGCGGCCTGGGCCAGCAACTCTACCTGGCACTCTCCTTGTTCCAACAACAGGCCGCCGCCGCCATCATCCTGGCGATGGTGGCCCTGTCCTGGGGCGTGGAACAGCTGAGCCGCGCGCTGCGCCGGCGCCTGGGCTGAGAGCCTGTTCAAAGTCTCTCGAGCAAAGGCGAAAACAAGCGAAAAAGCGGAATGTACATACGGTACATGAGCATTTCGAAGGGATTTTCAACGCCGTATCGCTAACGCGCAGCAGATCGTAAACAGGTTCTTAGCCTGCCGCCCCGTCCATTTTCATCCCATGCTTAATTGGCTTCCTTGCAGGCGACCAATCCACACACAAACATCGCGAAACCCGCGAACCCCAGCGCCTTGGCCACCAAGAACGGCCACTCCGGCGTGCCGCCATTGCCGCCGGACGCGCCAAAACCCGCCAGCATCAAACCCAACCAGGCCAAGCCGCCGGAGGCCAGCAAAGCGCAGACTGCCCCGCCATACCATGCTCTCTTGCTCATCACGGTTCTCCTCTTCCCACGCTTTTGAATCTTCTTATTGTTCACACCCGCCCCGCCAACAGCCCTGCCAGGCACAGCAGCCAGCACAGGCCGGTCGCCAGTAAAAATCCGCGCAGCAAGCGGGCCATGCCGCGCTGCCTTGCCTCCAGCGAGCGGCCGGCCAAGTCGCGCCCAAACAGCCGCGACAAGGCCAGATCCAACTCCTCAAGAGTGCCAGCCGAATCCACGGCCTGCAACAAGGCCGCGTCCAATTGCAGACGCCAGCCCAGCCAGGCTTGCCATAAAGCGACAGCAGCGCACAACGGCAGCCATAAGGCCGGCGCCGGCGTCAACGCCGACAAGGCCAGCAAGCCCCAACTAGGCCAGCACAGCCAGCGGCAGGAAGCCAGAACCGCGGCGCTCAGCCGCGCCTGCGCAAGATCAGACGTCACAAGGGCTCCAATCGCGCGCACAGGCGCGCCAATTCCGCGCATTGCGCATCGCTCAGCTCCACGCGCTGGCGGCGTTGCCTCAGCAGCGCGCGCGCCTGCTCCACCGAGCCCGCGCGTCCGCTGAGTACCATCCAGGCCAGCAACACCGCCGCGCTGCGCGTCAGGCCCAAAGCGCAATGCACCAGCAAGGGCCCGCTCTGGCCGGTCCGCAATCGATCCAGGGCCTGTACCGCCAGCCGCAATTGAGCCGGCGCCGGCAGCAGCAGATCCAGCAAGGGCTGGCTATGGTATACCACGGCTCCGGCCGCCTGGCGGTCGTATTCCGCGGCCAGGTCCAGCACCGCGACGAAGCGGGCGTCGCGCGCCGCGCTGACCGGCCCCAGCCAGACCTCCTCTATCACCTCCTCCGCGCCCGGCAAGCGGCGCAGAAAATAAGCATGCGCCAGCCGCGCGGCCAGGCTGTAAGGCCACAGCAACACGCGCGCGGCGAAGCGGCGGCGGCCGGCGTGTTTTTGCAGCGCGGCCGGACCCAGCCGCCAATAAGCCCACGCCAGCACGCTCAAGGCCAGCGCCGGCCAGGCCAGAAACCAGCCCCAGCCGCCCAGCGCCGCCGCCAACACCAGCAGCAACGCGGCCCCTGCCGCGTAACGCGCGCCCAAAACGCGGCTGCGGCCCGGCTCGGGCGAACGCCAGGACGGCGCCGTCGGCGCCGGCATCGGCCACAGATAGCAGACCAGCACCGCCAGCGCGAAACCGCTGGGCACATCCCAAAAATGATGCTGCCAGGTAGTCAGCACCGACACCCCGATCAAGGCGAACCAGCCATGCAGCAGCCAGAGCCAGCGCCACGGCGTGTGCTGCCAGTAGCGCAGCCACAACACCACCAGCAGGCCGATATGCAGCGAAGGCGCCTGGTTGAACGGTTTGTCGAAGCCCATCAGCAGATCGAACATCTGCCCGAACACGCCGTCCAGCGGCGGGCGCTCAAAGCCGAAGCGCAGCGGAAATAGCAGGAAGCACAAGCAGGACAGCAGGGTGACCGCCAGCAAGCGCTTGGCGTGGGCATTGAGTTCGGCGCGGCTGGCGCACAGAAAGAGCGAGACGCCGTAGAGCAGGTCTATGCTCCAGTACGGCACGATGGTCCACGGCCACAGCGGGATGGCCCGCTCCCAGCCCATCGCCACATTGCCCACCCGCTCCGGCGGCAGGCCCGCCGCGTATTGATTGGCCGCGCCGTAGAGCAGGAAAAAGCTGGGCCCCAACAGCAATAGCCATAGACAGGCCAGCCGCCAAGGACGGCCGGCGGCGGCCGGCGCGCTCACGCCTCGGCCTCGGCCAGCGGCTGTGGCCGCTCCGTTGCGACGTCGGCGCGGCGTCGCGCCAGGCTGACGCTGAAGATGCCCCATTCGTCGATGCGCTGCTCCAGCTTCTCGAAGCCGGCGTCGGCCACCAGTTGATCCATCTCCTGCTGGGTGCGGCGACGCATGATCCAGTCCGCGCCGCCGCGATGGCTGCTCAGCGTGCGCGCAATCAACTCCAGCTGCGGATGCCAGGGCTGGTTGGTGTAGACCAGATAGCCGCCGGGCGGCACCGCCTCGGCCAGGCCGGCCAAGGACTGGCGGATGGGTTCGTTCTCGGGAAACAGCTCATAAAGGCCGGACACCACCGCCAGCGTCGGCGCCGGCTGCAGCGCAGCCAGGCTAGCGCGGTCAAAGGCATTGCCCTGGTCGAAACGCGCCACCGCGTCCAAGCCGCGCTCGGCGATCAAGCGCCGGCCGGCGCCGACGTTGATGTCGCTGTAATCGCGCAGCTGCACATGTTCCACCGGCTGGCCGGCGACGGCGTCCAGGATGTAGCGGCCATGGCCGGCGGCGATGTCCAGCAGGCGCAGCGGCTGGTCGTCGGCGCGCAGGCGGCCCATCGCCGCGGCGATCAACTCCTCCAGATTCAGCTTGCGCTGGCGTATCCCCTTCCAGCCCACGCTGTCCAGATAGGCGCGGTCGCCCAGGCGGCCCAGCGGGCTGAAGCCGGACGCCTGGTTGCGGTAAACGTAATCCAGGGTGCTGCCGGAATCGAAACCGGTACGCCAGCCCAGACGTATGCCTGCCGACAGGCGGCCCAGCGTGGCCAGGGTCAGCCGGGTCAGCGCAAACTGCCAGCGCAGCGGCGACAGCCAGGAGCGCGGCTGTTGCAGTTGTTGGTATTCCAGCGCGGTATAGCCGGCGGCGTCGGCGCGGCTCAGGTCCACCGCCGGCGCGCCGGCCTCTACTCGCTGGATGAAGGCGCGGATTTTGTCCAGCGCCGACGCGCGATCGCGCTCACCCAGGGTGTCGTGGTAGAAGCCCGGCAGCAGGTGCATTTCCTTCAGGGGGCTGCCCAGTTTCTGGAAGAACTCGCGCTGCGGCCCCTGGTGCACGACGAAGTCAGCGCCCGACATCAACAACTGGGTCGGCAGCGTGATGGCGCCGGCGTCGGCGACGATGCGCTCGGCGGTGTCGTACAAGTCCAGCAGGATGTTGGAGGAAATCGGCCGGGTGATCAGCGGGTCGCTGTTGTAGGACGCGATGCGCTCCGGATCATGAGTCAGGAAGCGCGCCTTGACATAGGAGTTGACGAAGAAATTGCCCCGCAGCCGCTGCATCAGCCGGAGCCCAGGCCGGGCGAAGGGCACGTAGAGCTTGACCTTGAAGGCCGGAGAGGCCAGCACCAGCGCGCGCACGCGCGGCGCGTAGTCGTGGGCCCAGGCGGCCGCCAGCACCGCGCCCACGCTCTGGGCGATCACCACGATCTCCTCCATCGCCAGGCCGTGACGCTGGCACAGGTGGCGGACGAAGCCGTCCAGGTCGCGCACCGTGGCGCCCAGGCTGGGGCTGTAGCCGCGCGGCCCCTCGTTGCGGCCGTGACCGCGCGCGTCCCAGGCGAACATCGGCGTATCCGTCAGCTGCAACTCGTCCACCAGGTGCTGCAGGCGGCCGGAATGTTCGTGGCCGCGGTGCAGCAGCACGATGGCGCGCGGCCGCGCGCCGGGAGTCAGCGCCGGCCAATGCCGATAAAACAGGGTTTGACCGTCAAAACTGACAAACTGCGATTCTTCGGCTTGGCGCATGCTCGGGCTCCTTTCAAGCCTCCTGCTCCGCCGGCGCGGCGGGCAGGGTTTTTTGCTTCAAGTACAACAGCGATTCGCGGATGCGGTCGCGGAAAGCGGTTTTCTCTTCCAGCCACTGCAGCGGCCGGCCAACGGCGATGTCGACGAAAAAAGGCACGGGCAGCCATTGGCCGCGTCCCATCGCCCGGCCCAGGCCGTGCAGATAGACCGGCACCACCGGCACATCGGGGAAATCCCGGCTCAGATACCAGATGCCGGACTTGATCTCGGACAGCACCTCGGGCTCGCCGCGCGAGCCTTCCGGAAACAGGATCAGAATGCGTCCCTGGCGCAGCGCCTCGCGGCAGCCCACCAGAGGGTCCATCCCCTTGGCCACGCCGCCGCGCACCACCGGGATGATGCCCACCACCTGGGTGGCGAACCAGGCGAACAGGCGGTTTTTCAAGAAGTAGTCCGCCGCCGCCGCCGGCTGCACCTCGGGGATGCGCCCCAGCGGAAACAGGCTGTACAGCGCCAGGATGTCCAGGTGGCTATTGTGGTTGGCCACCACGATGGCCGGGCCGTTCAGCGGCAGCCGCTCCTGATGACGCACCGTCACCCCCAACCACAATCGCACCACCGGCCGGGCCAGCAGCAACACGAACAGAATGCGCAGCAATCGGCTCATCATCGGCTCAGAAGTACAAGTAGTGGACATAGTGGAAGAACAGCGGCGCGGTATAGGTCAGCGAATCCAGCCGGTCCAGCACCCCGCCGTGGCCGGGCAGCAGGCGGCCGGAGTCCTTGACCCCGATGTCGCGCTTCACCGCGGAAATCACGATGTCGCCGATAAACCCCATCACCCCGATCAACAAACCGGCCAAGGCCGCGTGCAGCGGCGAGAACGGCGTCAGCAACGGCCCCAGCAACCAGCCCAGCAGGCAAGTGGTCAAGGCGCCGCCCAGGAAGCCCTCCAGCGTCTTGTTAGGCGATACCTTGGGCGCCACCTTGCGCCGGCCGAAGGCCTTGCCCCACAAGTATTGCGCCACGTCGTTGAGCTGAGTCAGTGCCACCAGGTAGAACAGCAACATCGCGCCTTGGGCCGGTTCGCCGATATGGGTCAGCTGCGGCAGGGTCAACACCGCGGCCATATGGCTTAGGCAAAACACGCAAATCATCAGACCCCATTGCAGCGAGGCGGCGGCCTTGAGGAAGCCCTGGGTTTCCCCAATCAGCACCATGCGCATCGGCAGGAACAGGAAGATGTAAACCGGGATGAAGATGATGAACATGCCGTACCAGTGCACGCCCAGCCAGTAATACTGCAGCGGGATGCTCAGATAGGCCCAGAACAGCACCACATGATCGGCGGTGCGGGTGGCGCACAGCGTCAGGTATTCCTTCAGCGCCAGGAAGCTGATCAGCGCGAACACCACCAGCGCCAGCGGCACATTGCCCAGCAGGGTCAGCGAGAAGCAGGCGACGATCCACCACCAAGTGCGGATGCGCAGCTTCAGTTCCAGCCAGTTCTTCTGCGGCGAACGGCTCTCCAGCACGCGGATGGCGACGCTGGCGATCACCAGCAACGCGAATACGGCGCCCAGCGCCCAGATCAATGCCTGCGGCAACAGCGGTTTAAACATCTTCGCCCTCTTTCAAAATGGCCCGCGCCCGGTTGACGCAGGTCAGCGCCATCAAGGCGGCGCTCAGTCCAAACACCCAAGCTCCCCAGGCCGCCGCCTGCGGCCACAGGCCCAGCAGCAGCGCGAAGGCGCCGTAAACAAAGGCGCGGTCGCTCTTGCCCATTGGTCCATCGTAGCGCCGGCTCGCGCCCAGGCTGGGGCCCAGTACACCCACGAATTCGGTCAGCAAGGCCAGCGTCACAGCCAACACCACCCAGGCCGGCTCCGCCAACAAGAAGGCGAACGGCAGGTAGAGCGCGGCGTCGGACACCACGTCGCCCACTTCGTTGAGAACGCCGCCCAAGCGCGACTTCTGGCCGTGCTCGCGCGCCAACATGCCGTCGATGGCGTTCAAGGCCATGCGCAGGAACAGGAATACGGGCAGCAACAGCCAGGGCAAGGCCTGATCCGGCCGGCAAGCCAGCCAGCCGCCGTAGGCGATGGAAGCCAGCATGGCGCCGAGCGTGACGTGGTTGGCGGTAACGCCAAGGGAAACCAGGCCGCGCAACAAGGGGCGCAGCAGGTCCTGAAAACGGGATTTGAGTTGATAGATGCTGGGCATTTCGGCTTCGGCTCGTCTGCTCCGTCCCGGCGCGCTTCCGCGACAGTCATCACAGTCGTCAAGAAAAGTTGCAAATCCGTCGACGCGTCCGCCAAGGACGGACACACGGAAAACGCGATTATGCCGATTGCAGAAAAGCGCGGCAAAGGAAATTGTTTGGCAATCCTACCTCGAACAAAAATACCGGTCCGCCGCCGCTGCGGCCTCAATGTGGACAAGGCATTGTTCCAATGATGAAAATCACACAATCAAAACAAATTAATATATAAGACTAATTTTTAATAATTTCCAAGAATTTGCAGGATGCCTTAGCATCACTCCATCGCATGTCATGGGCTTATCCATGGCAGAAAATTTCTCGGAATCACGATGCGCCGGCATCTCCTGAAAACGCGTCGCCAAACGGCGCGAACGAAACCCGCGGCGCGTCTTCAGACAAGGGGCATCATCATGAAACACGCCATCGCATTGGCCATCGCATTGAGCACCGCCGCCGGCACCGCCTGGGCCGACCGTCTGGACGACATCAAGAAAGCCGGCGTGCTGCGCGTCGCCGCCTTCGACAGCAACCCGCCCTTCGGCTTTCTCGACGCCAAAACTCGTCAGATCTCCGGCCTGGACGTGGACGTGGCCCAGCACATCGCCAAGAAGCTGGGCGTCAAACTCAGCCTGATCCCCACCAATCCGGCCAACCGCGTGCCGCTCTTGGTGTCCGGCAAGGCGGATCTGGTAGCCGCCAACTTCACCGTCACCGACGAGCGCAAGAAGCAAGTGGCGTTCAGCCTGCCCTACTTCGCCTCCGGCCAGCAGTTCATCGCCCGCAAGGGTTCGCTGCAAAAGCCGGAGCAATTGGCCGGACTGCGCGTGGGCGTGGACAAGGGCACTACCCAGGAAGTGAACCTGCGCGACAAATACCCCAAGACCACCGTAGTGGCCTACGACGACACCCCCTTGGCCTTCACCGCGCTGCGCAACGGCAACGTCCAAGCCATCAGCCAGGACGGTTCCAAGCTCGCCGCGCTGCTGGCCAACGCGCCGGACAAGGCCAAGTTCGAACTGGCGCCGTTCACCCTGACTCGCGAATACCAGGCCATCGGCCTGCCCAAGGGCGAAGCGCGTCTGCTGAAAGCGGTGAACGACAGCCTGCTGGAACTGGAAAAATCCGGCCAGGCCGCCAAGATCTACAACCAGTGGTTCGGCCCGGCCGCCAAGGCGCCGCTGCCTAGGGACTTCAAAATCGGCGAAGCCAGCTAAGACCCGCTAACAAAACCCCTGATCCTGCGTTGCGCCTCCTTGTCGTACGACTTGTACTGCCTGCGTCGGCGCGCCTTGGCTCAGGTTCTCTGCGAGGTTTTCTTAGCGGCTCTAAGAACCTGTTTACGATCTGCTGCGCGTCGGCGATACGGCGTTGAAAGCGAGTTCAAAATGCTCATGTACCGCTTGACCATTCCGCTTTTTCGCTTGTTTTCGCCTTGTCTCGCCCTAGCTCGCGAGATCGTAAACAGACTCTAAGACGGCGCGTTTTCCCATCCGTATCCCCAGCCGCCGGGCGCGCCCGGCGGTTTCGCCATTTCAAGCGCCGCCGGCGCTGAAAGGCGGAGCGCAATCGCAATACAGGACAGCAAGCAATGAATCCCCCCTCCTGGCTCGGCCACCACTGGCTGGAGCCCCACTACCTGGGCTGGCTGCTCAAGGGCGCGCTGCTCACCGGCTGGCTGACGCTGCTGGTCTGCCTCGCCGCCACCGCGCTCGGCATGCTGCTGACCGCGGCGCTGGAATCGCGCTGGCGCGCGCTCGGCCGCGGCGCCGGCCTCTGGGTCAGCTTGCATCGCAACACACCGCTGATGGTGCAGTTGCTGTTGTGGTATTTCGGCGTGGCGGGCCTGCTGCCGGAAGCCGCCATGCTGTGGCTGAACACGCCGCGCAGCCTGCCCTTGCCGGGCGGCCTGGCGCTGCCGTGGCCGTCCTTCGAATTCCTGGCCGCGCTGGTGGGGCTAACCCTTTATAGCGCCAGCTTCATCTGCGGCGAGCTGCAGGCCGGGCTGCGCGGCGTCGCCGCCGGCCAGCGCCAGGCGGCGCGCGCGCTGGGCATGAACGGCTGGCAGGAATTCCGCTGGGTGGTGCTGCCGCAGGCCTGGGCGCTGGCGCGCCGGCCGCTGGTAGGCCAATACACCGCGGTGGTGAAGAACACCTCGCTGGCGATGGCCATAGGCGTGGCCGAGTTGTCCTATACCTCGCGTCAGGTGGAAACCGAAACCCTGCTCGCCTTCCAAGCCTTCGCCGTGGCCACCGCCGCCTATCTGCTGCTGGTATTGCTGACCCAGGCGCTGAGCCAGCGCGGCGAGCCGGCATGGAGGGCGCCGCGATGATGCCGCCAGTGATTCAGGACAATCTCGATTATCTGCTGTGGGGCAATCTGGCCCACGGAGAACCCGGCGGCCTGCTGCTGACCCTGGGCATCAGCGCCGCCGCCGGCGCACTGGCCAGCCTGCTGGGCCTGGCCGGCGGCATCGCCCTGGTCATGTGCGGGCCCGGCCCGCGCCGCGCGCTGGGCGCCCTGGTGGCGCTGCTGCGCGCCATCCCGGTGCTGATGCTGATCTTCTGGTGCTATTTCCTGTTGCCCATCCTGTTTGGCGTGGACATCCCCGGCGTGCTCACCGTGGTGTTGGCGCTGGCCTTGATCAACGCGGCCTATCTGAGCCAGTCGGTGCAGGCCGGCATCGCCGCCATCGGCCCCGGACAATGGGCGGCCGGGCTGTCGCTGGGCCTGGACCGCTGGCAGACGCTGCGGCTGATCGTTCTGCCGCAAGCGCTGCGCATGATGCTGCCCTCCTTCGTCAACCAGTGGATCACCCTGATCAAGGACAGCTCGCTGGCCTATGTGGTGGGCGTGGCCGAATTCACCTTCGTCGCCACCCAGGTCAACAACCGCGAACAGGTCTACCCGCTGGAGATCTTCGCCTTCATCGCGCTGGCTTATTTCGTGGTCTGCGGCGGCCTACAGCTACTGGGCCGCTGGAGCGACAAACGCTGGAGTCTGCCGGCCAGGGCCTGAGAACCTGTTTACGATCTGCTGCGCGTCGTGAAGCGTTGCACGGTGAGTACGAGCTCAAAATGCTCATGTACCACGTGTACATTCCGCTTTTTCGCCCGTTTTCGCCTTGTCTCGCCTTAGCTCGCGAGATCGTAAACACGTTCTTAGCGGGTCTTAATTCAAATGCTGACGGAAGAAACGCTCCATCGCGCCATAGGCGTCGAAGCGGTTTTCCTCGTTGTGGAAACCATGGCCCTCATTGTCCTTGACCATGTATTCCACTTCCACGCCGCGCTTCTGCAGCGCCTTGACGATCTGATTGGATTCGTCGATGTTGACGCGGGGGTCCTTGGCGCCTTGCAACACCAGCAGCGGAGTCTTGATGCGGTCCACCTGGAACACCGGCGAGCGCTCGCGCATCATCGCCTTATCCTTGACCGGATCGCCCACCATCTCGTGCATCATGTCCAACATCGGCTTCCAATACGGCGGTATGGTGTTCATGAAGGTAAACAGATTGGACACCCCCACGTAATCCACCGCGCAGCGGTACAACTCCGGCGTCTTGGTGATGCCTGCCAGCGTGGCGTAACCGCCGTAGCTGCCGCCGTAGATGCAGACGCGCTTTGGATCCGCCACACCCTGCTTGACCAGCCAGTCCACGCCGTCGCTGACGTCGTCCTGCATGGTGCCGCCCCATTGTTTGAACGAAGCCTGCCAGAAATCGCGGCCATAGCCGGTGGAGCCGCGGAAGTTCATCTGCAGCACCGCCCAACCGCGGCTGGCGAAGAACTGCACCTCGGGGTTGAATCGCCAGCTGTCGCGCGCCCATGGCCCGCCGTGCGGATTGATGATTACCGGCAGCCCCTTGGCGTCCTCCTTGCCCTTGGGCAGGGTCAGGTAGCCGTTGATGGTCAAACCGTCGCGGCTGCGATACTGCACCGGCCGCATCGTCGCCATCTCGCCCTCCTTCAACCAGGGCGTGATCTCGGCCAGTAGTTCCAGTTTGTCGCCGGCCTCGTCGTATAGATAGCGCTTGCCCTGGGTACGGTCGTTCCAGGCCGCCACGATGAAGCGGTTCTCCGCGCGGCTGGCGGACTGGATGTCCACCTGGTAGCCGGGCAGCCGCGCCTCCAGCCTGGCGAGCAGAGCCTCGCTCTTCTCGTCGAGGCATAGCCTGCCCGGCTTGTCGGTTTCGAAGCGGGCGCAGGTGATCACTTTGCGCTTGCGGGAAAAGCCCAGACCATCGACATCCACGTCGTCTCGCTGATAGATCTGCTTCACTTCCTTGCCGGTCTTGGGATCGAATTCGACGATGGCGCTCTTGTCGCGGCCCAGATTGCTGGCGGCGTAGAAACGCTGGTTGTCGAAAGTGAAGAACAAGGGATTGAAGCTATCGCGGAAGGAGGTGGTCATCAGCTTGCGGAAGGCGCCGCCCGGCTGATCGCGATACAGCAAGGTGCTGTTGACGCCGTCGGTGGTGGTGGCGATGCGGATGCGGCCATTGTGATCGGTGCTCCAGCTGGTGACGTTGCCGGGGTTCTTCGCCTCCAGCGTCAGCTTGCCGGTTTTCAGGTTCACCCGGTAAACGTCGAACACTTCCGGCTTGCGCTTGTTCAGGCCCACCAGCAATTCATCGTCGCGCTCGGTCAGTTCATCGACGATCTCCGCGCGCACGCCGGGAAACGGCGTCAGATCGCGGCTCTTGCCGCTGGCCAGGTCCACCGCGTACAGGTGGAAATTCTCATCGCCGCCATTGTCCTTGCTGTAGACCAGCCGCTGATTGCCCTTCCAAAAATAACCGGACAGGTCGCGGTCCTTCACCGCGGTGACGCGCCGGTCCGGTTGCCCCGGCCGGCGCACCACGATATTGCGCCGCGCCTCCCAAGGCGTCAGGAAAGCCACGCTCTTGCCATCCGGCGACAAGGTGAAATTGCTCTGCTCCGGATTACGGAAAAAATCGCGCAGCGGAATGTCCGCGGCGTAGGCCGCGCCGGACAACGCCGCGGCCAAGGCCAGGCTTGATACCCAAGTTTTCACGGAAACTCCTTGTCTGAAATGATCCCAATCCGGCGCAGCCGCGCTGGACCCCTGCGATAATATGCCACAAAAATATCCATTCTCGAGCCACACTCCCCCGCTGGCACCGCTTGATCCCGATCAAGCCGCCATGCAACAGCCCGTGCGTCCGCCAGGCCGGCGGGCGTAGCCTGTTTCGGTCTCGGACAATCAGGATAATCATCATGCACTTGCCGCTACGCCTCGCCATCGTTTCCGCCTTCGCCGCCCTGCACCTCGGCCCGCCCGCGCACGCCATGCCGGCCGCGCCGGACTACGTCGACGACAGCCAATACCTGTCCGCCGCGCGCCAGCGCGTGCTGCCGCCGGACATCCCCTGGCAGGGAGACAGCCAGCGCTTCGCGGTCAAGGCGGACGACCCGTGGGCCACGCCGCTGGAGGCCAGCGGCTTCAAGCACACGCCGGCCTACCCGGAAACCATCGCCTATCTGAACAAGCTGGCCGCCGCCAAACCGGCGCTGCTCAAGCTGGGCCCGATGACGGAGAAAACCGACCAGGGCCACGACATGATGATGGCGGTGGTGTCCGCCGCCGCCGATAAATCGCCGCAAGGCCTGCGCGCCAGCGGCAAGCCGCTGATCTATGTGCAGGCCGGCATCCACCCCGGCGAAGCCAACGGCAAGGACGCCGGACTGATGCTGATCCGCGACCTGCTGATCCGCGACGACGCGCTGCTGTCCAAGGTCAACCTGCTGTTCGTCCCCACCGTCAACGTGGACGGCGACATGCGCTACGGCAAATACGGCCGCATCAACCAGAACGGGCCGGAACAGACCGGCTGGCGGGTCAACGGCCGCAACCTCAATCTGAACCGCGACTTCACCAAGCTGGACAGCCCGGAAATCCGCAATGTGGCGCGCGCGCTCAACGACTACCAGCCGGACTTCTTCATCGACACCCACAGCACGGATGGCGTCAACTATCAGTACGACGTCACCTACTGCAACAACGGCCAGGGCTGGTCGCCCGAATCCAGCCACTGGATGGATCAGGTGATGACGCCCGAGGTCTACCGCGAGCTGCGCCGCTACGGCCATGAACCCAATGTCTGCATCTCGATGAACGACAACGAGAACCCCGACAAGGGCTATTACCCGTACTACAGCGATCTGGCGCGCTTCTCCAATCAGTACGCCGACGCCCGCGGCATCCCCGCCATCCTGGTGGAACTGCACGCGCTCAAGCCCTACAAGCAGCAAGTGCTGGGCAACTACGTGCTCTATCGTTCCATCTTCGACAGCGTGTCCCGCCATTACGACGGCCTGCGCGCCGCCATCGCCAAGGACCGCGCCGCGCGGCCGGACCCGGTGACGCTGAGCTGGAAGGAAGCCGAGGGCAAACCCAAGCAGGTGGACTTCAAGGGCGTCAAGTTCGACAAAGTGCAATCCCCTATCACCGGCGACAAGATCGTGCGTTGGAGCAATCAGCCGCGCGACTACCGCTTGCCCATCACCCCGCTGACCGTGCCGGACCTGATCGCGGCGCGGCCCAAAGCCTATGTGGTGCCGGCGCAATGGCACGAGGTGATCGCCCGGCTGCGCGCTCACGGCGTCCAGTTGCGCGAATTGAACCGGCCGGAAACCCTGGACGTCACCGTCTACCGGCTGGACGACATCAAGCTGGGCACGCCGTTCGAACCGGACCGCGAATCCGCCGACAAGATTCCCGGCTACGAAGGCCGCTTGCTGATAGACGGCAAACCCAGCCCGCTGCAACGCAAAGTCACTTATCCGGCCGGCTCCGTGGTGGTGGACCCGCAACAACCCTTGGGCACGCTGGCGATGCTGCTGCTGGAACCGGCCAGCCCGGACTCCTTCCTGCATTGGGGCTTCTTCAACGCCAATCTCACCTCGGCGGAAGCCCCGGAAGCTTATGTAATGGAACCGATGGCGCGGCGCATGCTGGCGGAAAGCCCGGCCTTGCGCCAGGCCTTCCAGGCCAGGCTCAAGGACCCCAAATTCGCTAAGGACCGCAACGCCCGGCTCAACTGGTTCTATGAGCAGACCCCGTTCGCCGACAGCAACCGCTTCCTCTACCCGGTGGGCATCGTGCGCTAACCCCGCGCCGCGCAGGCGGCCGCCGGCTTGTCTACACTACAAGAATTCAAGCCGGCGGTCTCTTGGACCGCGGGCGCGACAATAACTCGCATCAGGCGGGGCGGGCAGCAGATCGTTTCCATGTTTGCAGCGGCGGACCGGCGTGGCCGGTCAACAGCCGCAACCAGGAGAAACCCATGCACATCAAGGTTCTCGGCGCCGCCGCCTGCATCGGCCACCCCGGCCACACCACCAGTTTTCTGATTGACGAAGACACCCTGATAGATTGCGGCACCGGCGTCACCAGCCTGCGCGCGGACGAGATGCTGTCCATCCGCCAGGTGCTGCTCACCCACAGCCACGCCGACCACTGCGGCTGCCTGCCGTTGCTGGCCGACGTTCACGCCAGCCGCCGCGGCCCCGGCCTCACCGTCTACAGCCAGCAAGAAACCCTGGACGCGCTGCGCGCCCACCTGTTCAACGGCGAACTCTGGCCGGACTACACCCGCCAACCCAGCACGGAACAGCCCTGGCTGCGGCTGCAAGCGGTGGAGCCCGGCTACGCGCTGCCGATAGGCGAAGGCCTGGCCACCGCGCTGCCGGCCAATCACAGCGTGCCGGCGCTGGGCTGGTTGATAGAAGGCAGCTGGCGCGCTCTCGCCTTCAGCGGCGACAGCGGCCCCTGCCCGGCCTTCTGGCAATGGGTGTCCAATGTGCCCTCGCTGACCGACGTGATCTGCGAACTGACCTATACCGACGAACGCCAGGGCGAAGCCGCGCGTCAGGGCCATATGACGCCCTTACTGTTGCTGCCCTTCCTGCCGCTGCTGCCGGCCAACACGCATCTGTGGATCAGCCACATCGACCCCGGCTGCCGCGAACACCTGCTGGAACAACTGCGCTCGGAATACTCCAACGGCCTGCGCGTCTGCCCGCTGCGCGAAGGCATGCTGATCGAACTGTAGCCGCCGGAGGCCAAGGCCATGCAAGGCTATCAACTCTCCTTCTTCACCCAGCAAGACCACAGCCACGACGGCCTGCCGCTGGCGGAATGGATAGTGCAACAGGCGCGGCGGATGGACATCCGCGGCGCCACGCTGTTCGCCGCCAGCGAAGGCTACGGCCGCCACCGCCGGCTGCATTCCGCTCACTTCTTCGAACTGGCGGACCAGCCCGAGGAAGTCACGCTGGTGGTCAGCGCCGATGAAGCCGAACGGCTGCTTGCCGCGCTCGCCGCCGCCGGGGTCAAGGTGTTTTACGTGAAGACGCCGGTGGAGTTCGGCGTGTTGGGGGAGGAGGAATCGTAAAAACGATGCGCCAAGGGACAGCGGATAATACCAACCCGCCGGCGAGCGAGGGAGAAGCTGTGTCGATTCGGAGGTGTCAGGAATTCTGTGTGCGGAGGTCGGTTAAACAAATCTCAGCCGAGAGCGTCAGTGAAGCGCTCGCCGAACAGAATAGCAAACTGGTTGGCTGCTTGCTTCCAAGTGATCGGCGGCATCTTCCAGTCTTTCTCAATATTGCGCAA
>NZ_JAAOMA010000065.1:0-18054 GCF_011602385.1 Chromobacterium fluminis
TGCTGCAACTATAGCTTCTTACTTAGGTCAAGTGTCTGAAGGAAATTATAAGGAGGCTTTTGCTACTGCGCTAAACTATGGGGCTGGCTTAATGGCTGGTGAGTTTGTAGCAGGTTTTATAATTGGAATGGGAGTTGGTGGGCCTGCTGGTGCTGTTGTTGGCGCAATTGTAGGTGCTGCAATTGGATTTAGCTTAGATCAATCAGAGGTTGTTAAGGGGCTGGGGCGTAGTTGGTATGATAAAATTAGAGAAAATAATGCTGATTTGCCTCCTTGGGAGGATGCCTCAAAATTTATACCATCAATTAATAAGGAACGGGAGCTACTTAAGAACCGTATTCCTGCTGTAAATGGTTTTTGGGACCCCCAGGCTCAGCAATGGGCTGATTTAACCAAAAACCTTAACCATGCCGGCACCTACCGCGTCTACGACCCGCTGATCCTCGATCTGGACGGCGATGGCATCGAAACCCTGGCCAGTAACCGTCAGGGCGGCGCGATGTGGGATCACGATGGCGACGGCATCCGCACCGCTTCCGGCTGGGTCAAGTCCGACGATGGCTTCCTGGTGCTGGACCGCAACGGCAATGGTCTTATCGACGACGGTTCCGAATTGTTCGGCGACCGAACCAAGCTGGCGAATGGGGAGCTGGCCAAGAATGGCTTCGCCGCGTTGGCGGATCTGGACAGCAATGGCGACGGCAAGGTGGATGCCGCCGACCAACAGTTCGCCGCGCTGCGGGTATGGCGCGACCTGAACGGCGACGGCGTCAGCAGCGCCGACGAGCTGTTCACTCTGGAGCAATTGGGCATCAAGGCTTTGAACACCGGTTTCAGCAATAGCAATCAGGCGCTGAACGGCAATAATGTGCTGGTGCAGCAGGGCACTTACGTCAAAGCGGATGGCGGCAGCGGCCAGATGGGCGACGTCAATCTGGCGTTCGATCCCTTGCACAGCCGCTATCAAAACCCGGTGCCGCTCAATGACACGCAGAAAGCCTTGCCGACGCTGCAAGGCTATGGCCGTTTGCGCGAACTGCGCGAGGCCGCGGCCTTGTCGCCGGCTTTGGGCGCGCTGTTGACCCAATACCAACAGGCGGATACCCGCAAACAGCAGATGGACCTGCTGCCGCAGCTGCTGCTGGAGTGGGCGAAGACTGATCCGCAGTGGAGTAATGACGAAGGCTTGTTTTCAACTGTCTGGGCGCCGGCGCCTGATGGATCCACCGCGGTGACGCCGGGTCAGTTGCCCAGTTTGAACTGGAACCTGAACAATGAAACCTTTGACGCCACGCCGCTGAAAATCCTTTACGCCTTTTCCGGCGAACCAATCCAGAAAGTCTATCTGGCCAGCCGCGCCGAGTATGAGCGGGTTGTTGCCGCGGCCAATGCTTTGCAAGACCAACTGTTCAAGGCTTTGTTGCCGCAAACTTTGTTGAAGCCCTACCTGGATCAGATTGAATTGAAGTTTGGCGGCAAGGGCATTGTGCTTGATTTCGCCAAGGTGGATATCGCAATGGGGCGTCGTATCGACGCCAACTGGCGCGAAGCGATGCTGGACATTAAAGATCTTCAACAAACCTCCGGGATGCAGGAGTGGAATTGGCGTCAGCATTTGAGCCATCTGGCGGCGAGTAGCGGCTATTCCGATGAGTTCATGAGCACCGCCAGCGCAATGTGGCAAATCAATATTGTTGCTGGTGCGGGGCAAGTAAACGGCAGCGGCGCGAATGACTGGGTGATAGGGGGCATTGGCAACGATACGTTGAACGGCGGCGACGGCAACGATGTGCTGGAGGGCGGCGACGGAGACGACGTGCTGAATGGCGGCATGGGAACGGACACGCTGCGTGGTGGCGCCGGCAATGACGTGTTGACGACAGACTGGTCGTATTGGGACAACACGTTTGAAGGCGGGACCGGCGACGACACGATAACGGGCAGCTATGCCCGCGACACCTATTTGTTCAATCTGGGCGATGGCCGTGATGTGATCACCGACAATGCGGGGAGCTACCGCAACCATGCCGACTGGGATGCCAACTACCGCGACGAGCTGCGCTTTGGCTCGGGCATCCGGGCGGAGGACGTCAAAACGGTCAAGGATGGGAATGACCTGCTCTTCCTGGTGGGCAGCGGCGGCGACAGTGTGCGGGTGAAGAACTGGTTTGCCGACAAGGCGTACTGGATCGAGCGGGTGACTTTCGCCGACGGCAGCGAGTGGAATGCGCGGCAGATCACCTATGAGCAGGTGCTGGCGGGAGGCAGCGGCAACGATACGCTGTCGGTGGTGGCGGGCTCCTCGGCTTTGCTGCAGGGAGGGGCGGGCGACGATGTGCTCAATGGCTGGAATGGCAACGACACCTTGTTGGGCGGGGCGGGCAACGATACGTTGAACGGTGGCGACGGCAACGATGTGCTGGAAGGCGGCGACGGCGACGACGTGCTGAATGGCGGCATGGGAACCGACACGCTGCGGGGTGGCGCCGGCAATGACGTGCTGACGACCGACTGGTCGTATTGGGACAACACGTTTGAAGGCGGGACCGGTGACGACACGATAACGGGCAGTTATGCCCGCGACACCTATTTGTTCAATCTGGGCGATGGCCATGATGTGATCACCGACAATGCGGGTAATTACCGCAACCATGCTGACTGGGATGCTAGCTTCCGCGACGAGTTGCGCTTCGGCTCCGGCATCAACGCCGATCAGCTCTGGTTCCGCCGCAGTGGCGATAGCCTGGAGCTGTCCGTTATCGGCTCGGATGACAAGGTGACGGTCAATCATTGGTTTGCCGACAAGGCCTATCAGATCGAGTTGATCAAGACCGGCGATGGTAAGACGCTGGCGGCCAGCCAGGTACAGGCCTTGGTGGACGCGATGGCGGCCTTCAATCCGCCGGCTGGCGGGCAGTCCGCTTTGCCGGCGGATTACCAAGCCAGTTTGCAGCCGGTGTTGGCCAGCAGCTGGCATTGAGCCGATACGGCGAGCCGGCCCCGCGGGGCCGGCTTTTTTCATGTGCTCAAGACAGCGCGCCTTCCTGGCGCAGCACCTGTTCCAGCGCGGCGAAGCAGGCGGGGTCGATGGCGCTGCCCAGGTGTCGGCGCATGATGTCCAGCGTTTGCGGCGCGGGGGTGGCCGGGTGGTAGGGGCGTTCCGCGTTGATGGCGTCGAAGATGTCCGCGGCGGTGATGATGCGGGTTTCCAGCGCGATGGCGTCGCCGGACAGGCCGCGCGGGTAGCCGCCGCCGTCCGGGCGCTCGTGGTGGGCGCCGGCCACCCAGGCCAGTTCGGCGAAGTGTTCGATGCGGCCCAGAATGGCCTCAGTGTAGCCGGCGTGGCGTTTGACCGCTTCCCATTCGTTCGCCTCCAGCTTGCCGGGCTTGTCCAGTATGGTGTTGCTGACGCCCAGTTTGCCCACGTCGTGCAAGAGCGCGCCGCGTTTCAGCCAGCGCCGTCGCTCCAGGCCCAGTTCCAGCTCCGCGGCGATCTGGTCTGCGTAATGGCCCACCCTTTGGCTGTGGCCGGCGGTGAACGGGCTTTTGGAATCCACCACCTGGCCGAAGCCTTCGGCGATTTCATCCAGATAGTCCTCGTCCAGCGGCACCGCGTATTGGGCCGGCTCCAGCCTCAGCACCGCCTGGTCGATGTCGTCGGCTTCCAGCTGCCGCCAGAAGTCCGGCCGGGTCGCCACCCGGCGGAAGGCGGCCACCAGTTCCGGGTCGAACCATCCGCCGGCGCGGCGCAGTGCTTGGTCCAGCGCCGCTTGGCGGCCGTGGGTGATGTGGAACACGTCTATCACCTGAGCCAGCAGAGCGATGCGGGAGTTCAGCGGGATGGTGTCGCCGCGTAGGCCCAGCGGCCTGCCGGAGCCGTCCCAGTGTTCGTCCAGCGATTGGATGCCGCGCGCCACGTTTTCATTGAAGCGCAGCTGGCGGGCGATGTCGGCGCCGCGGTGGCAGCGGGTGTTGATCAACTCGTCCGCCATCGCCTTGCCATGGCGCAGCACGTTGAGGATGGAGGCCGCGCGCCGCGCCCAACCCGCGCTGTGGGTGCCGGTGTTCTTGAATACGAAGCCCAGCATTTGCGGCAGGCTGGCGCCCACTTGCTTGAAGTCCTGTTTGAAGCTGCGGTCATCGGTTTGGTACAACTCGCTGATGCGCGCCGCATTGCTGCTGCAGCCCAGGTCCTTGAGCAGGATGGCGTAGTACAAATCCCATAGCCGCTGCGGCGGCAGATCGATGTATTGGCCGATATGCATGCCTATCCAGCAGCTGCGGATGCAGTGGCCCTCGGGCTGGCCTTCGGTGATGTCCAGCGCGTAGCTGAGCGAGCTGATCAGTTCGGACAGCTTCAAGGTGGCGGCCATGGGCGCTCCACGGGGTTGAGGCGGGCAGGGAGACTGCGGGAACCTATTTGGAGCCGCTCACAAAATTTCGCAGAGAACCTGAGGCAAGTCGGTACAACGCGGCATCAGGGTTTTTGTGAGCGGCTCTTACCTTCTTTATCCTCGGCGGAGCGCGTTTTTTCAATCCCGCCGCGCCGGCGTGCGCTCGCGGCTCAGCCGCGAGATGGTGTCCACCAGCCGCGCTTCGATGTCCTGGCCCAGCGGCAGCCGCTCGCTGGCCAGCTCGGCTAGCCGCGGATGGGAGCCCACCTGCACCGAGTGGCCGGCCTCCAGGAACATGCTGACGTCGTTGCTGTCGTTGCCGAAGCAGATCAGTTCCTCGGCGGCGATGCCGCATTGGCGCAGCGCCGTCATCTTGCTAACGCCGGTGGCGGTGATGTCGAAGATCTGTTCGTCGGAGTGGTGGTGTAGTTCCACACCGGCGTGGGCGTCCAGTTCCCGATGCAGGCCGGGGACGTCGGCGCAGGCGGTGATCAGCAATTTGGCCGGCTGGCGGATGTGTTCGGCGCCGACGCGCTTGGCCAGCTTGCCGGGGTCCACCTTGCTGAGGAAGGGATGGCTGGCGTCGCCGCTGTAGTGGTAGTCCCAACACAGGTCCACCAGGTAGGACGCTGCAAAGCGCTGCGCCAGTTGGGTGATGTCGGCGAACACCGGGTCCGGGATGGGGGTCAGCCGGCGCAGCTGACCTTGCTGATGGCTCATCGCGCCGTTGGCGCCGACGATCAGCGTGTCGTGAAAACGGGTGTCCAGCAAGGGCAGGATGTCGCGGTAGGGACGGGCGGAGGCGAAGCCGAGCTGGTGGCCGTGCCGGCGCAGGCTGTCCAGCGCGTCCTGGATGGCCGGGCTGATGGTTCTGCCGTTGAAGCAAAGGGTGCCGTCGATATCGAAGATGAAGTGCATGGGGTCTCGCTACGGGAAGGTGGGCGGCTGGCAAGGGCCGCCATTTTATGATGTTTGTATTCCAACTGTCTTGTTGGGTCGAGTGAAACGGCCGCGCCAAACTGGCGGGCCTTGGACTTGTGAATACCGGCACTTGTCCGCATTGTCAGTGAGTGACCCTATGAAAACTGGAGAGTGCCGCGCATGAGCCAAAACATTTGCCTGGAACCGTTGACCGCCGCCGATTTTTCCGCCCTGGCCGAACTGGCCGGCGAGATCTGGCATCAGCATTTCATCAGCATGATCAGCCGCGAGCAGATCGAATACATGCTGGCCGGCCGCTATGTCCCTGAGAAGCTGTCCGCTTATCTGGACGCGCCGGATCGCTGGTTTGGGCTATTGAAGCTGGATGGCCGGGTGGTGGGCTATTGCAGTTACGCGCTGACGGCGACGCCGGGCGAGATGAAGCTGGAGCAGCTGTATTTATTGGCGGAGACGCGCGGCCGCGGCCTGGGTGCTTATATGCTGGACGCGGTGGAGCGGGCGGCACGGCAGCGCGGCTGCCATACCCTGGTCTTGACGGTGAACAAGCACAACGCCGGCGCCATCGCGGTGTATAAGCAGCGTGGTTTTACCTTGCGGGAGCAGGCGGTGTTCGACATCGGCAACGGCTTTGTGATGGACGACGATGTGATGGAGATGCGGCTGGCTTGAAGGCTGTTGAGCAGTCTGCAAGAGTGGCCAATTGCAAGGCGCAAGGCATCAAGCCTTGCGCCTTTTCCGTTCAGCGGCCGGTTCAGAACCGCATGGTCCCGCTACGGGTCTCCTCCTGCCACATTGCCTCCAGATAATTATGGTACTTGTCGGCAATCCAGGCGGCCGCCAGACACAGGCCCTTGAGCTGCGCCAGATCCGGGCGCGGCAAATCCAGCGCTTCCAGGCCGTTGGCCAGCGCGTCCGCGGTTTCTAGTTTGGAGAGAGGGGCAGCGGGGATGGAATGTTTATCCATGATGAACGCCTGACATGGCGTTCCGGGGTCACTTTAACGGTGCGTTCGGAATAGGACTGAGAAGCCGCGACTGACGAGCGCGGGTTTCGCCTGACAGGTGTGTTCAGCACCATGGCGGAATCTAGCAGCGTGCTAGAGGACGGTCAATGCCGCGGGGCATTGCCGGCCGTGTGGAATTGCCGTGTTGGACTTGTCTGGATTAGTTTGTCTTTGCGCGCAGCCCATCCTGGCGGCGCTGTTGTTTGGGGAGGCAAACATGAATCCTTGGCTATTGCTGACGTGTTCCATTGCCGCGGAGGTGGTGGGCACGCTGCTTCTGAAGGCGTCTCATGGGCTGACGCGGCTATGGCCCACCCTATCGATGGGCGTGTGTTATCTATTGGCGATCTGGCTGATGGGCTTGGTGAGCAAGAAGCTGGAAATCGGCCTGACTTATGCGGTATGGGCTGGGGTGGGCACGGCCGCCACCGCCTTGCTGGGGGTGTGGATTTTCAACGAGGGCGCTTCCTTGATGAAGGTGCTGGGTGTGGGCTTCATCGTTGTCGGCGTGGTGTTGTTGAATTTGAGCCAGAGCGCTTGAGGGGTGGGAGGCGTAGCAAGGGCAAGCCGCCGAGCTTGCCCTTGTCGTGTCAGGAAGCGCTTAGGTGCCGCAGAAGGTCCGATACCCTTGTGCCACTTCCGGCGCGGCCGGCAGTGTGTAGCGCTCCAGGCCGGCGCGTTCGGTGAACGGTTGACGCAGCGCATCCAGCAGCGCCAGCGTCGGGCCCATGTCGCCGTGGTCGCTGGCGGCGGCCAGCGCTTCTTCCACCAAGTGGTTGCGCGGGATGTAGAGCGGGTTGGCCTGGCGCAGCGCGGCGGCGCGTTCGGCGGCGGCTTGCGGTTCGGCGTCCAGCCGCTGGCGCCAGCGCGTCAGCCAGGGCGCGGCGGCGGCCGGGTCGTTGAAGAGCTGAGTCAGTGTTTGGTCTTGGCCTTCGGCGGCGTCGGCCAGCCGGCGCCAGGCCAGGGTGTGGTCGGCGTCTTGGCGCGCCAGCAGCGCCAGCCAGTCTTCGGCCAGCTCCTGGTCGATGTCCTGCGCCTGGCTCAGGCCCAGCTTGCGGCGCGCCTGTTGCAGCCAGTGGGTCTGGTAGCGCTCGGCGAAGTCTTCGATGACGGCGGTGGCCGCCGGCACCGCGTTCTTGGGTTCGTCTGGGTCCAGCAGCGGCAGCAGGGTTTCCGCCAGCCGGGCCAGGTTCCATTGGGCGATGGCCGGCTGGTTGCCGTAGGCGTAGCGGCCGCCGCTGTCTATGGAGCTGAACACGGTGGACGGGTGGTGGACGTCCATGAAGGCGCAGGGGCCGTAGTCTATGGTTTCGCCGCTGAGCGCCATATTGTCGGTGTTCATCACGCCGTGGATGAAGCCGGCGTGCATCCAGCGGGCGATCAGTTCGGCCTGGCGTTCCGCCACCGCTTGCAGCAGCGCCAAATAGGGTTGCTCGGCGCAGGCCAGTTCGGGGTAGTGGCGCGCCAGGGTGTAATCGGCCAGCCGACGCAGCATGTCGCGTTCGCCGCGGAGGGCGAAGTACTGGAAGGTGCCGACGCGCAGGTGGCTGGCGGCGACGCGGGTCAGCACCGCGCCGGGCAGCGCTTGTTCGCGGTAGACGGTTTCGCCGGTGGCGGTGACGGCCAGCGCGCGGGTGCTGGGGATGGCGAGCGCGTGCATGGCTTCGCCTATGATCAGTTCGCGCAGCATCGGCCCCACCGCGGCCTTGCCGTCGCCGCGGCGCGAGAACGGAGTGCGGCCGCTGCCCTTGAAGGCGATGTCGCGGCGTTGGCCGTTGCGGTCCATGACTTCACCCAGCAGCAGCGCGCGGCCGTCGCCCAGCGACGGCGACAAGCCGCCAAACTGGTGGCCGGCATAGGCTTGGGCCACCGGCTTGGCGCCAGCGGGCAGCGTGGCACCGGAGAAGGCGGCGGCCAGTTCGGCGGCGTCGGCCTGGCCGCTGTCCAGGCCCAGTTCTTGCGCCAGCTCGGCGTTCCAGTACAGCAGGGTCGGCGCGGGCGGGCGTTCGGGCTGGACCGGCGCGCAGGCGTCGGGCAGGTCGCGGGCGTAGCTGTGGTCGAAGTCGATGCGGATCATGGCGGGCTCGCTGGGCGGGATATGGGATTGAGACGCCGGCGGCGGGGCAAAGTGCCCGGCCGCCGGCCGGCAAAAAGCCGCCCGTAGGCGGCTGGGTTTAACGGCTGCGGCCCTTGCCGGCCGGTTTGCTGCCGGGTTTCGCGGGCTTGCCGCGTCCGGCCGGCGCTTGGCTGGCCCCGGGCTTGGCCATGGCTTTGGCCTGCGCAGGCTTGCCGCGCTGTCCGTGACCGGCGGGGGCGGCGGCGCGCTGGCCTGGGGCCTTGTTGCGCGACAGCGGCGCACCCATGCGGTGGCGCACGGCGGCGGCCTTGTCGCCCGGCGGCGTCGGCGGAATCAGGCAGTGCTTGCTGTGGCCGATCAGGTCGCTACGGCCCATCTGGATCAGCGCGTCGTGGAGGATCTGCCAGTTGTCCGGGTGGTGGTAGCGCAGGAAGGCCTTGTGCAGCTTGCGGCGGTAGCCGTCGCGCACCACGTCCACTTTTTCCGAGCTGCGGCTCAAGCGCTTCAGCGGGTTGCGGCGGGTGTGCCACATGGTGGTGGCCATCGCCATCGGCGTGGGGGTGAAGGTTTGCACTTGGTCCAGGCGGAAGTTGTTCTTCTTCAGCCACAGCGCCAGGTTCATCATGTCTTCGTCGCTGGTGCCGGGGTGGGCGGCGATGAAGTAGGGGATCAGATACTGTTCCTTGCCGGCCTGACGGCTGAAGCGTTCGAACAGTTCCTTGAACTTGTCGTACGCGCCCATGCCCGGCTTCATCATCATGGACAGCGGGCCGTCCTCGGTGTGTTCCGGGGCGATCTTCAGATAGCCGCCCACATGGTGCTGCACCAGTTCCTTGATGTACTCGGGCGAGCGCACGGCCAGGTCGTAGCGCAGGCCGGACTGGATGTTGATCTTCTTCACGCCCGGCAGCGCGCGCGCCTTGCGGTAGAGCTGGATCAGGTGACTGTGGTCGGTGTTCAGGTTTTCACAGATGTCCGGGAACACGCAGGACAGCTTCCTACAGGAGCGCTCGATCTTCGGGTCCTTGCAGGAGAGGCGGTACATATTGGCCGTGGGGCCGCCCAGGTCCGAGATGTGGCCGGTGAAGCCCGGGGTCTTGTCGCGGATTTCCTCGATTTCCTTGAGGATGGATTCCTCGGAGCGGCTCTGGATGATGCGGCCTTCGTGTTCGGTGATGGAGCAGAAGGTACAGCCGCCGAAACAGCCGCGCATGATGTTGACCGAGTACTTGATCATTTCCCAGGCCGGGATGTTGGCGTCGCCGTAGCTGGGGTGCGGATTGCGGGCGTAGGGCAGGCCGTAGACGTGGTCCATTTCCTCGGTGGTCAGCGGAATGGGCGGCGGGGTCAGCCACACGTCGCGCTCGCCGTGCATCTGCACCAGCGCGCGGGCGTTGCCGGGGTTGGATTCCAGGTGAAGGGTGCGGCTGGCGTGGGCGTAGAGCACCGGGTCGTGGGCTACGGCCTCGTAGGCCGGGATGCGGATCACGGTCTTGGCGCGTTCGGCGCGGCGCTTGGCCAGGCGTTCTTCGCGGGATTCTATGCGAATCACCTGCGGCTTGGACGGGTCCTGATCCTTGGTGGCTTCGGCCGCCTGTTCCGGGATTTCCTGGTAGGGATTGAGGTGGGCATCCACCTTGCCCGGCAGGTCCACCACGCTGGAGTCCATTTCCTGCCATTCTTCATCCGGGCGCCAGCCGTGCGGCGCGATGAAGGCGGTGCCGCGCACGTCGCGGATCTCGCTGAGCTTTTCGCCCCTGGCGGCGCGGTGCGCCACTTCCACCAGCGCGCGCTCGGCGTTGCCGTACAGCAGCAGGTCGGCCTTGGAGTTGATCAGCACCGACGGGCGCACTTTCTCGCTCCAGTAGTCGTAGTGGGCGATGCGGCGCAGGCTGGCTTCAATGCTGCCCACCATCACGCCCACGCCGGGGTAGGCCTCGCGGCAGCGCTGGGCGTAGACGGTGACGGCGCGGTCCGGTCGCTTGTTGGCCGCGGCGTGCGGGGTGTAGGCGTCGTCCGAGCGCGGGCGGCGGTCCGCGGTGTAGCGGTTGATCATCGAGTCCATATTGCCGGCGGTGACGCCGAAGAACAGATTGGGCTTGCCCAGTTCGCGGAAGGCGTCCGCGGAGTGCCAGTCCGGCTGGGAGATGATGCCCACGCGGAAGCCCTGGTCTTCCAGCAGCCGGCCCACCAGCGCCATGCCGAAGCTGGGGTGGTCGATATAACCGTCGCCGGTGATCAGGATGATGTCGCAGGAATCCCAGCCCAGCTGGTCCATTTCGGCGCGGGTCATCGGCAGGAACGGGGCGGGGCCGAAGCGGCTGGCCCAGTACTTGCGGTAGGAGGTGATCGGTTTGGCGGCGTGTGCGGTCGTCATGCTGGCAATGGACTGAAGTTCGAGCAACCCGACATTATGCCATAGTTGCGCCTTGCTTGTGGAATAAGCGCTTGTTTTTTATTGGGAATTGCCTTGGTTGCAGTAGGGTTTTGCCGGAGGGGAGGTTTTGCTTATCAAAATCAAGGCGCTGCGCGTCCTGGTCGCAGGAACGGGACGCCGGGGTTCCCGCATGACATTCCCCTGCCGCAGGCGTATCCTAGCGGCCCATTCGCCAGGCCGGAAACGGCTTGCCGAGCGGCCGCCATGGCGCGGCCGGAGGAGAGAGGCAGGTAAAGCCGGGCCGGCCTGGGCGTCAGTCCCTTATATCCGCAGCTCCTTCCGCGAGGGAAATCATTGTTTTAGGTAGGAGCTCAATATGACGAGCCAGATCGTATTGGTGGATGAGGCGGCGCAAGGCCGCTATGTGGATGAATTGGAGCAGGGCAAGGTTTTGTATCTGCCCCGTTTCGATTTCAAGTTGCTGGCCGAGGAGGAGCGCTTGCTGGACCCGGTCATCGCCGATCCCAAGCGCAAGAACATCAGCCTGGAGCCGGACAACGGCGCCTTGCATGGTGTGGCGGGCGGCGCGGCACGAGAGGCTGAGGTGCGCGGCTTGATCTCGCGTTACCAGCGGGCCGCCGCGGACCTGGCCGCGCGATTGTTGCCGGAATATCAGGGCAAGCTGCGCGCTGCGCCCACCAGCCTGCGGTTGATGCGAGTGGAGAACCGCCGGACGTCCTGGCGCAAGGACGACAGCCGGCTGCATGTAGACGCGTTTCCGTCCCGCCCCAATTACGGCGAACGCATTCTGCGGGTGTTCTGCAACATCAACCCGCATGGCGAGCCCAGAGTGTGGCGGGTGGGCGAGCCGTTTACCGATATGGCGCGGCGCATGCTGCCGCGGGTGCCGCGGCAATGGCCGGGTTCGGCGGCCTTGCTGGCGGCCTTGAAGATCACCAAGCGCAAGCGCAGTGCTTACGATCACATCATGTTGCATCTGCACGACGCGATGAAGGCGGATCTGGATTACCAGCGCCAATGTCCGCAGGAAACCATGCCGTTTCCGCCCGGCTGCGCCTGGGTCTGTTTCTCCGATCACGCGTCTCACGCGGTGATGTCCGGTCAGTTCATGCTGGAGCAGACTTTCTGGCTGCCGGCGGCGGAGATGGCGCAACCGCAACAGTCGCCGCTGGCGCTGTTGGAGCGGTTGTCGGGCAAGGTCTTGGTGTAAGGCGATGAAACGGGAAGCGGACGAGGCCGGTCCGCTCCCAGCGGTGGCGAAATCGGTTACAATCTTCGATTAGTCATAATCGCACTGCACAAAACAATGAGCACGGAAAACAACGCGCCGGTTGTCAGCAATTTCATCCGCAACATCATTGACGAGGACCTGGCTTCCGGCAAGCACAGCGGCATCGTCACTCGCTTCCCGCCGGAGCCCAACGGCTACCTGCACATCGGTCACGCCAAATCCATTTGCCTGAACTTCGGCCTGGCCGATGATTACAAGGGCAAGTGCAATCTGCGCATGGACGACACCAATCCGGAGAAAGAGTCCGACGAGTTCGTGCAGTCGATCAAGGACAGCGTGGAGTGGCTGGGCTTCCACTGGGCCGGCAACGTCCGTTTCGCCTCCGATTATTTCGAGCAGCTTTACGGCTACGCGGTTGAGTTGATCCAGAGCGGCAAAGCCTTCGTCTGCGATCTGAACGCCGAAGAAATGCGCCAGTACCGCGGCAGTCTGACCGAGCCGGGCAAGAACAGCCCGTTCCGCGATCGCGGCGTGGAAGAAAACCTGGACCTGTTCGCCCGCATGCGGGCCGGCGAGTTCCCGGACGGCAGCAAGACGCTGCGCCTGAAAATAGACATGTCTTCCGGCAACGTGAACCTGCGCGATCCGGTGATCTACCGCATCCGCCGCGCGCATCATCACCGTACCGGCGACGCGTGGTGCATCTATCCGATGTATGACTATACCCACTGCATTTCCGACGCCATCGAGGGCATTACCCACTCCTTGTGCACGCTGGAGTTTGAAGACCACCGCCCCTTGTACGACTGGGTGCTGGACAACATCAGCATCGGCTGCCATCCGCGCCAGTACGAGTTCTCGCGGCTGGAACTGTTGTACGCGCTGACTTCCAAGCGCAAGCTGCAGGCGCTGGTTCACGACGGCCTGGTGAGCGGTTGGGACGACCCGCGCATGCCGACGGTGGAAGGCATGCGCCGCCGCGGCTTCAGCCCGGCCGGCATCCGTCTGTTCGCTCAGCGCATCGGGGTGTCCAAGGGCGAGAACATCATTGACATGAGCGTGCTGGAAGGCGCGGTGCGGGAGACGCTGGAAAACGACTCTCCGCGCGTGATGGCGGTGGTGAAACCCTTGAAAGTGACGTTGACCAACTACGACGCCGCCGTGACCGCCAGCCGCAGCGCGCCCTTTCATCCGCATCATCCCGAGTTTGGCGAGCGAGAAGTGCCGATTGCCCGCGAAATCTGGATTGAACAGGATGATTTCGCCGAGGTGCCGCCGCCCAAGTGGCAGCGCCTGACCGCCGGCGGCGAAGTGCGCTTGCGCTACTCCTACGTGATCAAGTGCGAGGAAGTGGTGAAGGACGCCGCTGGCGAGGTCATTGAGCTGAAGTGTTCGATCGACCACGACACCCTGGGCAAGAACCCGGAAGGCCGCAAGGTCAAGGGCGTGATTCACTGGGTGTCCGCCGAACACGCGATCCAGGCCGAAGTGCGCTGGTACGAGCGTCTGTTCACCGAGCCGCGTCCGGACGCGGTGCGCGGCGAAGACGGCGAGTATGTCGATTTCCGCCAGTTCCTGAACGGCGAATCGCTGAGCGTCGTCACCGCCTACGTCGAAGACGCGGTGTTGAAGGCCGAACCGGAGTCCCGCTTCCAGTTCGAACGCCTGGGCTACTTCGTCACCGACCGCCACGACCACCAGGCCGGCAACAAGGCGGTGTTCAACCGCACCGTGGGCTTGAAGGACAGCTGGAGTAAATAAGCGCCGGCGCCTGGCTGGGCGCTTTGCGTATCCGGCCAGCGTATGACTTCCAGCAATGGCGGGCCCGCGAGTCCGCCATTTTTGCGGCTTGCGCAAGCCGCCGCATGCATAAGAACGAGGATTAACGATGAAACTGTCCGTGAAACCGCTTGCCCTGTCCCTGCTGGCCGCCGGCCTGCTCTCCGCCTGCGCCGCCACGCCTGGCAAGGGCAATTTCGTTGAAGACAAGACTTACAAAATCACCATCCTGCACACCAACGACCACCACGGTCGTTTCTGGCCCAATAGCGACGGCGAATACGGGCTGGCCGCGCAAAAGACGTTGGTGGACCAGGTGCGCGCCGAGGTCAAGGCCGACGGCGGCTACATGCTGCTGCTGTCCGGCGGCGACATCAACACCGGGGTGCCGGAATCCGATCTGCAGGACGCGGAGCCGGACTTCCGCGGCATGAGCCGCATCGGCTACGACGCGATGGCGGTGGGCAATCACGAGTTCGACAAGCCGGTGCCGGTGCTGATGAAGCAGCGTCAGTGGATCAACTTCCCCATGCTGTCCGCCAATATCTACCAGGACGGCAAGCGCCTATTCGATCCCTACGCGATGTTCAATCTGGGCGGGGTGAGAGTGGCGGTGCTGGGCCTGACCACCGACGACACTGCCAAGATGGTGAACCCGGAGCAGGTCAAGGGCATCGAGTTCCGCAGCCCGATCGCCGAGGCCGGCATGCTGGTGCCGGAGTTGCGCCAAAAGGCCGACATCGTCATCGCCGCCACCCATATGGGCCATTACACCGACGGCCAGCACGGCGTGAACGCGCCGGGCGATGTGGAAATGGCGCGCGCGGTGAAGGGGCTGGACCTGATTGTGGGCGGCCACAGCCAGAACCCGGTGTGCATGAAGGCGGAGAATCAGCGCGACGACGCCTACGTGCCGGGCACTCCCTGCGCGCCGGATCGTCAGAACGGCGCCTGGATCGTGCAGGCGCACGAGTGGGGCAAATACGTGGGCCGCGCCGATTTCGAGTTCCGCAACGGCAAGCTCAAGCTCTCCAAATACCAGTTGATGCCGGTGAATCTGAAAAAAACCGTCAAGGGCGAGGACGGCAAGGAACGGAAAGTGCCGTATACCCAGCTGATCGAAGAAGACGGCAAGCTGCGCAACTTCCTGCAAAGCTATCAGAACAAGGGCCAGGCGGCGCTGGATGTGCCGGTGGGCCGGACCAGCGCCAAGCTGGACGGCGACCGCGGCGTGGTGCGCAGCCAGCCCACCAATCTGGGCGTGTTCGTCGGCCGGGTGATGATGGACAAGGTCAAGGCGGACTTCGCCGTATCCAACTCCGGCGGCATCCGCGATTCGTTGCCGGCCGGCGCGATCAACTACCGCGATGTGTTGAAGGTGTTCCCCTTCGGCAGCACCCTGGCCTACGTGGACCTGAACGGCCGGGAGGCGCTGGACTACTTGAAGACCGCCGCGAGCATGACGCCCGGCGCGGGCGCCTTCGGCCAGTTTGCCGGCGTCAAGCTGCGCATTGTCGGCGGCCAGTTGCAGCAGGCGTTGATCGGCGGTCAAGCTATCGATCCGGCCAAGACTTACCGGATGGCGATCAACAGCTTCATCGCCGCCGGCGGCGACGGCTACCCGCTGATGAACAAGCATCCGGGCTACGTCAACTCCGGTTTCGTCGACGCCGAGATGCTGCGCGAATACATCGCCGCGCATTCGCCCATAGACGCCGCGGCTTATGCGCCCGGCGACGCGGTGACGCGCAACTGAGCGCGATTTTCCGTTAAGAACCTGTTTACGATCTGCTGCGCGTCGTGAAACGTGGCTCGGTGAGTGCAACTTCGAAATGCTCATGTACCGTGTGTACACTCCGCTTTCTCAGCTGTTTTCGCCTTGTCTCACCTTAGCTCGCGAGATCGTAAACACGTTCTAATACGCGTCAAACCGCAGCCCAGGCTGCGGTTTTTTCTTGCTGGCCTTTGGGTCCGGTGAATATGCGGGCGCGCTTGCCTACGGTAATGGAGGCAGCGGCCGCTGATGACGGCGGTCGCGAGTTGGACGTTTGAATCCTTAGGAGAACGATCATGGCACAACAAGGCGTATTCACCCTTCCCCCGCGCATCAACTTCGGCGTGACCGCGTTGACCAATGCGGCTTATCAGCAAAACATCACCGTGTACGTGGACAACGAACCGCGCGCCACCTTCAGCGGCAGCGGCGTGGACGACCGCAACCTGGGCACCCGGGTGATCAATTCCGGTTCCGGCGCGGTGCGGATCGCGGTGACGGTGAACGGCAAGCAATCTGACCTGGTGTCCAGCCAAGTGGTGCTGGCCAACCGCCTGAACCTGGCCTTGGTGGGCGCGGAAGACGGCGCGGATCAGGATTACAACGATTCGATCGTGGTGTTGAACTGGCCGCTGGGTTAAGCGGGTCCGGCGAATGAACAAAGCCCCCTCGCGGGGGCTTTATCGTTTCAGTCTTCCAGCGTTTCGTGGCTGGCGGCCTTGCCTTCGCGCCAGTAGCTGGCGGCGCGGATGCGGCTCTTGTCTATGCCGCGCTCCTCGCGCAGATGCACGCGCACCGCGCGGATGGCGTGGTATTCGCCGGCGGCCCAGACAAAGCCTTCCCCCGCCGGCAGCGCCAGTTGCTTGAGCGCGGAGAGCAGCGCCGGTTCCGAGTCGGCGGCGTCCTGATGCACCCAGCGGATGTCGGCGTTGGGGTGGGGCGGCAGTTCGCAGCGCTCGTCCGCCTCGCTGGTTTGCAGCAGAGCCACGACCTTGGCCGTGGGCGGCAGTTCGGCCAGGCGGCGGCGGATGGCCGGCAGCGCGGATTCGTCCCCGATCAGCAGGTGCCAGTCGAAGTCCGCCGGGATGACGAAGGAGCCACGCGGGCCGCCTATGCCCAGGTATTGGCCGGGCTTGGCCTGAGCCGCCCAGCTGGTGGCGGGACCGGCATCGTGGAGCACGAACTCCAGGTCCAGTTCCTGCCGTTCCGGATCGAAGCGGCAGGGGGTGTAGTCGCGCGCGGTCGGGCGGGGCTGGCCTTCGGGGTAAATCAGGGTTTCGTCCACCAGCGTCGGCAGCGCGGGTTTGCCGTCCGGGTGTTCGGGGAAAAACACTTTGAGGTGGTCGTCGAAGGAGGCGGTGGCGAAGCCTGCCAGCTCCTCGCCGCCCAGGGTGACGCGGAGCAGTTTGGGGCCGAGCGAGCGGATGGCGCGCACTTGCAGCAGGCGGAAGCGCAGCGGATGGCGCAGGCGTTGCACGGTCAGTTCGGGTGTGGTCATCGGGTGTCCTGTCTTGAAGTCGTGGCTGGGCGCGTGGGGTTAGAGCCGCTAACAAAACCGCGCAGCGTACCTGAGCCAAGGCGCACCGACGCAGGCAGTACAAGTGGTACGACAAGGAGGCGCAACGCAGGATCAGGGGTTTTGTTGGCGGGTCTTAGCCGGTGTCGCCCAGAATTTGCTCACAGGCCTGCCGCAGAATAGCGGCGATGCGGCGCTGTTCGTCCTCGTCTACGTTGGCGGTTCGCATCAGCGCTTGCTTCAATTCGCCGCGGGCCCGGGTCAGTTCCGGAATCCAACTGCCGACGGCGTCGTCCGGCGGCGGCATTTCCCCGGTCAGCGCGCGGCGGATGGAGTTCATCTTGCGCGCGATGTGCTGCAGCCGCGCCATCATCCATTCCACTTGTTCGCGGTTCTGTTTCAGATAGTCGCGGCCGGCCTCCGTCAGCGCATAGCATTTGCGCTTGCCTTCCTCGCTCACCGAGATATGGCCCAGTTCTTCCAGGTAGGTCAGCGCCGGGTAGACCATGCCGGGGCTGGGGCTGTAAAAGCCGTTGCTGCGGCTTTGCAGCGCCTTGATGAGTTCGTAGCCGTGGCTGGGACGTTCTTCCAGCAGAGTCAATAAGAGCAGTTGCAGTTCGTCGGAGCTGAATTTTCGGCCGCGGGTCATGCTTTCGTCGTCGCCGCCGCCAAAGCCGCCGAAACCTCCGTGTCGGCCATGGCCGCCGCCGTGGCCGTGTCCGGCCATGGCGTGGAGGCGATGGCGCGCGTGGCGTCCGCCCAGGCGGCGGTGGAGGGTGTCGAGGCGGTGAGGCATGGCGGCTCTCCTGAAGAAAATATATCTTAAGATATGTTTTTCGATATATAAAAGTCAAGTTGACGCTGCGGGATCCGTATTGGATTGTGGCGTTTTTGGCGCGAGGTAGGGGCGGTTAACAAAGAAAAACCGCCCGGAGGCGGC
>NZ_JAAOMA010000066.1:0-17603 GCF_011602385.1 Chromobacterium fluminis
AGAAATCAGGGTGTTTGTGAGCCTTGCCAACCATAGGGACGGAAATGAGTGAGTCAACATGAGCGAAGTATGAGCAAGATTCGCACCATGAAAAATGCCGTTCACTTGCTTAAGTGAACGGCATTACAGCCCAAGGGCTGCTTTCTTATTGGACGCGCGGTTTCAGCGTCGCGCGGCGTCCGGCCACACCCAGTCGCCGGGTGGCGGGGTCTGGCTGCCGGACGGGCTCAGCACATCGGACCAGGCCTTGATGCTGCCCGCGTATTTGCACAATGCGGCGAAGGCGGAAACATTGCCGGCGTTGCCGTTGTATATGCCCACTTGCACGCCCTTGGGCGACAGCAAGGGGCTGCCGGAGTCCCCGCCGCGCCCCACCGTGCCACTAGCTAGCAAGGACACGCCGTTAGCCAAAGGCGACGGCCCCAGCCGCTGGATGTTGGCAACGCGGACATCCATCAGACTAGCCGCCAGCTGGCCGCCGGTCTCCGCCATGCGCAGATTAGCCTGCATTGCGCCTATCGCGCCGTTGCAGTCTTCCTGCGCCACCACCGGCACTATCCTGGCTCCGTCTAGTCCGGCGATGGGGCGGGACAGTTTCAACAAGGCCAGATCCACCGCCACGCCATTGTGGTCGAACTTGATCCAGTTGGGCTTGGCGTTGTTGCGAGCGGTGTCCACGCGCTGGGCGAAGTGACGCCCATAATGAGCGGTCACACCCTTCCAGTTATCCAGGATGCAATGCGAGGCGGTCAGCACCAGGTCCGGCCCCACCAGCGAGCCACCGCAGATATTGCCGCCGGACGAGCCGCGAAAATCGAGCTTGACGTAGTGAGTTTCGGCCGGAGAGAACGGCGCGGCGGCGACTAATTGCGCGCTGGCCAGCAGGCCTGCGGCAACAATAAGTTTTTTCACGGAATATCCTTTTCAAAATCGTTATTGCGGTTTTCATCATCCAAAAAGACCAACCGGGCCGGCTCGATTAATTCAAGGAGGAATCTGCCAATTCCCCATCGCAAGCTTTCTCGGTTGGTCGTAATGATTATGTGATTTGCAAAACGATTTGCATGTGTGAATTTTCCATGATCCACCAACACAAAAATAACAAAGTCATAGGTTTTTATTAAAACTAATTACCCAATCCATCGCTAACTAGCCTGTGATGGGCCTTGACGTGTTTTGAGCGTTGCTTAAATAGCGGCTTTGTTAATTTTCACCGCTTTCCTATTAACTTTATCAGTCAATATTTAATTAATCTTGAATGAATTATTACTTTCATGGATTAAATAAAAACCGCATCGTTAACGATGCGGTTTTTTACGATTCCAGCCAGTTCCAAATAATGTTCAGCGCGTGAACACGGCGGCGCGCCACTTTATCCACAGGATGCTGAAAATGGCATTTTTATCCACAGCCACGCGCTTGGTCCAGCCGCCTATCCGCCTCCGGCAGCAAACGCGGCGTCCAAGCCAACAATGCCGCCCATAACGGGGCCAGGGCCAGCAGCGTCAGCCACGGCGGCGCGCCGGCTTGCAGAGCACGCAGTTGCAGCCCGCCCCAGCAGACCAACGGTCCCGCCAGCGCGCCAATGAGCGCCAGCAGACGCGGCGATGGCCGCCAGACATCCAGCAGCCGCAGCCACCAACAGCTGAAGCTCAGCCACAAGACAACCCTCCACAAGGGTAGGACGCCAACGCCGACGAGGCGGTACAGCCCCAAGCCGCCAAGGGTGAAATCCAACAGACAACCCGCAGCGGTCAACAGCAGCGCGCGGGTTTTAAAACCGGCCGGCAGCGCTTGCCAGGCCAGCAGCGCGCCGGCCAGCAACAGCACCACGTAGCGGTCGCGAAAGCAGAGCAACAGCCAGCCGCCGACGCCGAAGATCAGGCCGCCCAACAGCAGCCTGGGCCAGGGCTTGCCCCCCTCAGGCGTCATAGCCCAGATTGGGGGCCAGGTCGCGTTCGGCCTGTTCCACGCTGACGCCGCGGCGTTCGGCGTAGCTGGCCACTTGGTCGCGTTCGATCTTGCCCACGCCGAAGTAACGCGTGGCCGGGTGGCTGAGATAGAAGCCGGACACGGCGGCGGTGGGCAGCATCGCGTAGCCTTCGGTCAGCGTCATGCCGATGGCCGGCGCATCCAAGAGTTCGAACAGCGCGGTCTTGACGGTGTGGTCCGGGCAGGCCGGGTAGCCGGGCGCGGGACGGATGCCCTGGTACTTTTCGTCGATCAGCGCTTCGTTGTCCAGTTGCTCCGCGACGGCGTAGCCCCAGAATTCCCGGCGCACGCGGGCGTGCATCAGTTCCGCGAAGGCTTCGGCCAGCCGGTCCGCCAACGCCTTGAGCAGGATGGAGGAATAATCGTCGCCGGCGTCTTCGAAGCGTTTGACGTGCGGCTCAATGCCAATGCCGGCGGTAACGGCGAAGGCGCCGATATAGTCCTGCACGCCGCTGTCCCGCGGCGCGATGTAGTCGGCCAGCGCCCAGTTGGCCTTGCCGTCCATCTTGGGCAGTTGCTGGCGCAGGCCCACCCAGCTCATCAGGCTGACGCGCTTGTCCGGGTCGCGGATTTCGATGTCGTCGTGATTGACGCTGGCGGCCGGGAACAGACCAATCACCGCGTTGGCCCCCAGCCAATTCTCATCGATTATCTGCTTGAGCATCACTTGCGCGTCCTCGTACAAGGCGCGCGCGGATTCGCCGACGATCTCGTCGTTCAGAATGCGCGGGAAGCGGCCGGCCAGCTCCCAGCTCTGGAAGAACGGGGTCCAGTCGATATAGGCGGCGATCTCGGCCAAGGGGTAGCGCTCGAAGCGGCGCACGCCCAGCCATTTCGGCTTGGGCGGCTGGTAGGCCGTCCAGTCTATCGCTTCCTTGTTGGCGCGCGCCTGCTCCAGGCTCACCACCTTGCGGCTCGCCTTGTTGGCGTGGCCTTCGCGGGCGCGGTCTTGCTCGGCCTGGTTTTCCGCGACGAAGGGGTCGCGCAGGGTGTCGGACAGCAGGTTGGAGCACACGCCGACGGCGCGGCTGGCGTCCGGCACGTAGATCACCGGATGTTGGTAGTGCGGAGCGATCTTGACCGCGGTGTGAACCTTGGATGTCGTCGCGCCGCCTATCAATAACGGGATGCTGAAGCCCTGGCGCTGCATTTCCTTGGCCACATGGCTCATTTCCTCCAGGCTGGGCGTGATCAGGCCGGACAGTCCGATGATGTCGGCCTTGTGCTCAATGGCGGCGTCCAGAATTTTCTGGCAGGGCACCATCACGCCCAAGTCGATCACCTGGTAGTTATTGCAGCGCAACACCACGCCGACGATGTTCTTGCCGATATCGTGAACGTCGCCCTTGACCGTGGCCATGATGATCACGCCCTTGGCCGGCGCGTCGGAGAGGCCGAGACGGATTTTTTCCTCTTCGATGAAGGGCTCAAGGTGAGCGACGGCGGCCTTCATCACCCGCGCGGATTTGACCACCTGCGGCAGGAACATCTTGCCTGCGCCGAACAGGTCGCCCACCACGTTCATGCCGTCCATCAACGGGCCTTCGATCACGTGGATGGGTCGCGCGGATTTCTGCCGCACCTCCTCGGTGTCTTCGACGATGAAGGTGGTGATGCCCTTGACCAGCGCGTGTTCCAGCCGCTTTTCCACCGGCTGCGCGCGCCAGGCCAGGTCTTCCACTTTTTTCTCGCCGGCGGCTTCGCCCTTGTATTTTTCCGCCAGCGCGATCAGGTGTTCGGTGGCGTCGCCGCCGTCCTTGGGCGCGCGCATCAGCACCACGTCTTCAATGCGTTCGCGCAGTTCCGGGTCCACCTCGTCGTAGACTTCCAGCGCGCCGGCGTTGACGATGCCCATGGTCATGCCGCGCTGGATGGCGTGGTAGAGGAAGACGGCGTGGATGGCCTCGCGCACCTTGTTGTTGCCGCGGAAGGAGAAGGAGACGTTGGACACGCCGCCGGAAATCTTGGCGTGAGGCAGGCGCTGCTTGATCCAGCCGGTGGCTTCGATGAAGTCCAGGCCGTAACGCGCGTGTTCCTCAATGCCGGTGGCGACGGCGAAGATATTGGGATCGAAAATGATGTCTTCCGGCGGGAAACCCACTTCGTCCACCAGAATGCGGTAGCTGTTCTCGCAGATTTCGATCTTGCGGGCGTAAGTATCGGCCTGGCCGGTTTCGTCGAAAGCCATCACGATCACCGCGGCGCCGTAGCGGCGGATCAGCCGCGCCTGCTCAACGAACTTGTCACGGCCTTCCTTCATCGAGATCGAGTTGACGATGCCCTTGCCCTGTATGCATTTGAGGCCGGCTTCGATCACGTCCCATTTGGAGGAGTCGATCATGATGGGCACGCGGGCGATGTCAGGCTCGGAGGCGATCAGGTTGAGGAAGCGCACCATGGCGGCGTGGGCGTCCAACATGCCCTCGTCCATATTGATGTCGATGACCTGGGCGCCGTTTTCCACTTGCTGACGCGCCACGTCCAGCGCGGTGGCGTAGTCGCCGTTGAGAATGAGCTTGGCGAAGGCGCGGCTGCCAGTGACGTTGGTGCGTTCGCCCACGTTGACGAACAAATCGCCGTCGCCGATGTTGAACGGCTCCAGGCCGGACAAGCGGCACTTGGCTTCAATCTGCGGCAGCGGCCGCGGCGCGACGCCGTCCACCGCGCGGGCGATGGCGGCGATATGTTCCGGCGTGGTGCCGCAACAGCCCCCGACGATGTTGATCAGGCCGGACTCCGCCCATTCGCGGACAAACTCGCCCATCGCGTCCGGCTCCAGATCGTAGCCGCCGAAGGCGTTGGGCAGGCCGGCGTTGGCGTGCACCGACACATAGTCGGCGGACACCCGCGCCATTTCCTCGACATAAGGCCGCAGCAGGTCCGGTCCCAGCGCGCAGTTGAGGCCGTAGCTGACCGCGTCGGCGTGGGACAGCGAGTTGTAAAAGGCTTCGGTGGTCTGCCCGGTCAGGGTGCGGCCGGATTGGTCGGTGATGGTGCCCGAAATCATGATGGGCAGACGCGGCGTGGCCGGGCGCTCGTCGAAATATCGGTGAATGGCGAACACCGCCGCCTTGGCGTTCAGGGTGTCGAAGATGGTTTCCACCAACAGCAGGTCTGCGCCCCCTTGCACCAGGCCGTCTATCGCCTCGGTGTAGGACGTTACCAGTTCGTCGAAGCTGACGTTGCGGTAGCCCGGGTCGTTGACGTCCGGGCTGATGCTACAGGTGCGGTTGGTGGGGCCGAGCACGCCGGCGCAGTAGCGCGGCTTGGCCGGATTGGCGGCGCTGACCTTTTCGCACAGTTCCTTGACCAGCCTGGCCGCGGCATGATTGATTTCCCAAACCAGGCTTTCCATGGCGTAATCCGCCATGGCGATGGAGGTAGCGTTGAAGGTGTTGGTTTCGATGATGTCGGCGCCGGCGTCCAGATAAGCCTGGTGAATGCCGCCGATCACGTCCGGACGCGTCAGCGCCAGCAAGTCATTGTTGCCCTTGACGTCGCAAGGCCAGTCGGCAAAGCGCTCGCCCCGATAATCGGCCTCCTCCAACTGATGGCGTTGGATCATGGTGCCCATGCCGCCGTCCAGAATCAGAATGCGTTGGGAAAGGTGTTGCCGGAGGGGATGCGAGAATGTTTTTGTCATGGCGGCTGAACTTTTTTTGTCTACAACGATAACAAGCGCAACGGACTCAAAAGATCATCTTAACACTCGCAATCAACTGTCCGGTCGCTTGCTTAAGAATAAAGAGAGAACATCCATATGGCCATTACGAATAAGCTGTGGCTGCTCGCGGGGCTGGCGGCGGCATGGTGCGGGGAGGCGTGGGCGGCGGGTAGTTTGCGGATAGGCGTGGCGGATACCGACGCGGCGCCGGTAGTGATGTTGTCGCCGGACGGCGAGCATCTGCGCGGCGGCTTGTCCAAGGATCTCGGCGAGATGCTGGCGGCGGAATTGAGCCTGCGTCCGGAGTTCATTCTGATCGCCCGCAAGCGGGTGGAGCCCTCTATCGAATCGGGCCGGGTGGACATTATCTGCAATGCCAATCCGGACTGGTTCGGCAACGCCGCGCGTCTGGGCTGGACTCATGAAATCTACCAGCAATTGGAGCGGCCGTTGACGCTGAAGCAGCCGACGGAACTGCGTCAGGTGGGCGACCTCGCCGGCAAACGCATCGTCACCATACGCGGCTACAACTATCCCACGCTGGAACGCTTCTGGCGCGCCAACCCGGCCTCGCACAATGAGGAAGCGCGGATGGAACTGCTGGTCAAATCGGTGCAAAAACGGCTGAGCGACGTCGCCATCGTGTCTGAACTGGAGTTCGCCGCCTGGGCGCGCGCCTGGCCGCAGGATGCGGCGCAATTCAAGCTGCACTCGCTGGTAGTGACCTTCATGCCCACCATGTGCGCGGTGGCGCCGCATTCCGATATCAAGGTGGCGCAGCTGAATCTGGCGATAGATCGCCTGCAGAAAAGCGGCCGCATCAAGGCGGTGTTGAAAACCTATCAGTGGCAGCCACAGGAATAAAAGCCGGCGGCCGGCGGTGCCGGCTCTAATCCTGGCCGCGGAAGCGCTGTTCCAGCCGGTGCAGCACTTCCAGCGTGGTTTCCATCTGGCTGGCGGGTATGTCCGCCAGCGCGTGCCGGAAAAAAGCCTCGCGCTTGGGTTGCACCGCCTCTATCAGCGCCTGGCCCGCCGGCGCCAACGTCACCAAGGTCTGGCGGTTGTCGGCAGGGTCGGTGATCCGCCGCACCAATTCCTCTTCCTCCATACCCTTCAACTGCCGCGTCAACGCGCCCGGATCCATCATCAGCCGGGTGGCCAACTGCTTCTGCGTCGCCTGCTCCAGATCGGTCAGCGCGGCGAGGATGCGCCAGCGCGGCAAGGGGTAGCCCACCTGTTGCTCAAACGCCGCGTACATGGCGCGGCCGGTGCGGCCGATTTGCTGCAGCAGATTGGGGGCGCGTTCAGTCATGGATTACCGCCGTCTTGGTTTTAACATCGCGCAATTCTACATGTGGGACTCGACGCACGAGCAATAAGCCAAGCACAACCAGCGCAGCCACCAGCCACTGGCTGACGTGAATGGCGTCCACCAACGCCAGCCGGGAGGCGCCGAGCAAGGCGCCGCCGTTGATACGAGCCGCCGTCGTCAGTTGTTCGAAGCGAGCGGCGGTTTCAGAGCTGAGCAGGATTTGCGGATCGCGCAGCCAGGCAAGCCATTGCGGCTCGGTCGACAGAGCGTTGACGCCGGCGACGTAACGGTGGGTGACGAACACGCCCACCAGCGCGGTGCCCAGCATGCCGCCTATCATCCGCGTGGACTGAATCATGGCGGTGGCCACGCCCAGTTGCTCTCGCGGCGCGCTCTGTTGGACGAAGATGGTCAGGTTGGGCAGCAACAGGCCCAAACCCAAGCCGCCCACCGCCATCAGCACGGCCACCAACCAGTGCTCGGTGGCGGCGTCCACCCAGCCCAAAGCGCCGGAAGTGAAGGCGAACAGTAACAGGCCCAGCGCCAGCAACAGGGTGGGGCGGCGCACCCGGGTGACGATGCGGCCGTTCAAAATGCTGCCCAGAGTGATGCACACCACCAGCGGCGTCACCAGTAGTCCGGCCTGGTTGGGCGACAGGCCGAAACCGCCCTGAAACATCAACGGCGCGTAATACATCACCGCGAACATGCCGCCGCCCAGCAGCAAAGACAGGCCGAACAAGGGCGCCAGACTGCGGTGGCTCAACATGTCCAGCGGCAACAGTGGATTAGGACAACGCCGCTCCCACCACAATAGGCCGGCCAATGCGGCGAGGCTGCTCAGCCCCAGGCCGGCCATCAGCCACAGCGGCTTGTGCAGCGGCAGCCATTCCACCAGCAATTGCATCGAGCCCAGCAGCACGGCAATCAGCAACGCGCCCTGCCAGTCCAGCTTGCTGGCGGCGCCGCCGCGACGCATCGCCGGCAGATAGCGCCAGACAAACCACAGGCTGGCCAACCCCACCGGCAGATTGACGAAGAAGACCCAACGCCATCCCAGGTATTCGGTGAGAAAACCGCCCAGGGTTGGGCCCACCGCATTGGCCAGGCCGAAAGCGGCGGTCAACATCACCTGCCAACGCAGGCGCTGCGCGGTTTCCGGAAACATGTCCGGCACGCAGGCGAAGGTGGTTGCCACCAGCATGCCGCCGCCCACGCCTTGCAGCGCGCGCGCCAGCACCAGTTCCAACATGTTCTGAGCCAGGCCGCACAGCATGGAGGCGACGGTGAACAGGATGATGGCGGTCAAGACGAAGGGCTTGCGCCCGTGGTCGTCGCCCAGCTTGCCGAAGATGGGCACGGTGATGACCGAAGTCAGCAGGTAGGCGGTGCCCACCCAAGCGTAGAGATCGAAGCCGTGCAACTCCGCCACCACGGTGGGCATGGCGGTACCCACCACGGTCTGGTCCAGCGCCACCATCAGCAGCACGAAGCAGAGGCCAAGCATGGCCAGCACTTTCTGGCGGAAATCCAGCGCGCCGGCCGCTCCAGCGCTTGCGGCTAAGGTGCTCATTTTTGTTGACCTATCAATAATTGACTAGTCAATTATTTTGCGCCGAGAACGCCCTGGAATCCAGTGGCCGACACAGAAATTTACAGAAAGGGGTGATCAGCGGCGGCGGGATGCCCCGCCGCCGCGCGCTTCAATAGCCGCGCCGCGCCAGCCAGCTGCTGGCTTCGCTCTTGGCCAGGATGGCCACCAGCCAGTCGCGGAACACCTTGACCTTGGGCAGCTCCGCCAACTCATGCGGATAGACCAGGTAATAGCTCCACTCGGTTTCCAGCACGGTATCGAAAGGCATGACCAGCCGGCCGGAATCCAGGTCCTGGGTCACCATGGACACCTGGGCCAGGGTCACGCCCATGCCGGCGACGGCGGCGTGCAGCGCGTATTCGGAAGCGTCGAAGGTGACGCCGCTTTCCGGATTCACGCCGTTGACGCCGGCCAGTTTCAGCCAGCGCTTCCAGGTGTCCTGATCGCGCCATGGGTGCAGCAGGGTATGGTGACGCAAATCGTCCGGGGTGTTCAGCGGATGCTTGCCGTTCAGCAGGGCCGGCGAGCAGACCGGAATCAGCTTCTCGCGGCAGATGCATTCGGTGCGCAGGTCCGGCGCCACTTCGGCGCGCGCCATGCCCACCACCGCCAGATCATATTCCGCGCGGTTGAACGGCTTGTCGTGAATCAGTTGGGTCACCAGGTGCAGCGTGTATTCCGGATAGCGGGTCTGGAAATCCGGCAGATTGGGCAGCACCCAGCGCATTGCCGGGGTGGGGGGCATGCGCACGCGCAGATCGCTTTGCCGCAGCCGCAGCGCTTCGCTGGCCTCGTTCAGTAATTGGAAGGCCTCGCGCGCGGGCTTGATCAGCGCCTCGCCCTCGGCGGTCAGCGACAGGCCGCGCGCTTGCCGGGTGAACAGCGTGGCGCCGTAGTATTCCTCCAGCGTTTGCACGTGGCGGCTGACCGCCCCTTGGGTCAGGCTGAGCGCGGCGGCGGCGCGGGTAAAGGACAAATGCTCGGCGGCAACGACAAATACGCGTAATGCATTAAGCGGTGGCAGCTTCATCTTACATGCCTTTTTATCATGGTTATCATGAAATTAACTGCTTTGTCATGCCAGGCGCAACATCGTATGCTAGGCATGCCGGGCACGGCTGGGCTTTGAACGGCGTTCCGCGGCATGCAAACCGCCGCCATGCAACAATGGCATGGCGATTCGCGCTCCCCGCCGAGCGAGCCGTCTATGCCGCGCTCCCCGATTTCCAGCGCGGCGCCGGCAGCCGGAGTCAAGCCCGGCCTTGGCTTGCCCGGAAACGGAACCGTCATTCCCGAGCCTAAGGCTTTATCCGTACTGAAATAGTAACGGATTATAAATATTACAGGATGACATCCGCTTGCAACGGAGAATTTTCCACCGCTTACCGCGTGTCGCCGCAAGATGCGGCGGCGTCGCCAGATTAACTGCCAATCCACGTTGGGCATTGCCGGGTTCAGACAGGGCCCGGCTTTTTTTTGCCCGCTCTCCGGCGAACGGACAAGAAAAAAGGCCACGCGAGTGGCCCAAAGTTCGGAGAATAAGCCCGCGCGACAATCCTGCCTGCGGGCGCGGGCGGCAAACCGCCCGTTCTTGAGTTTGCGAGTGTAGCGCGTTGCGCCGACAGCGGCAACGCCATAATCCTGGCTAGTACCGCCCCGCTGTCACTCTCCCAGTTCCGCCAGCAATTCCGCCTGCTGTTCGGCGATCAAAGCATCGGTCAGCTCGCTCAGGTCGCCGTCCATCACATAATCCAGCTTGTACAAGGTCAGGTTGATTCGATGGTCGGTGATGCGGCCCTGCGGAAAATTATAGGTGCGGATGCGCTCGGAACGGTCTCCGGAGCCAATCAGGCTCTTGCGCTCGGCCGCCTCCTTCTGCTGCTGCTCGCGGCGCTGGATGTCCATGATGCGCGCCGCCAGCACTTGCATCGCGCTGGCCTTGTTGGCGTGCTGGGAACGGCCGTCCTGGCATTCCGCGACGATGCCGGTGGGCAGGTGAGTGATGCGCACCGCGGAGTCGGTCTTGTTGATGTGCTGGCCGCCGGCGCCGCTGGCCCTGAAGGTGTCGATGCGCAGGTCCGACGGGTTCAGCACCACGTCGGCCAGTTCGTCGGCTTCGGCCATCACCGCCACGGTGCAAGCGGACGTGTGAATGCGGCCCTGGGTCTCGGTCACCGGCACCCGCTGCACGCGGTGGCCGCCGGACTCGAACTTGAGCCGGGAAAAAGCGCCGAAACCGATCAGGCGCACGATCACTTCCTTATAACCGCCCAAGTCGGATTCGCTGGCGGAAACAATCTCCGCCTGCCAACGATTGCGTTCCGCGTAGCGGGTATACATGCGCAACAGGTCGCCGGCGAACAGCGCGGCCTCGTCGCCGCCGGTGCCGGCGCGGATTTCCAGAAAGATGTTTCTCTCGTCGTTGGGGTCCTTGGGCAAGAGCAGCTTCTGCAACTCCAGCTCCAGCGCCGCCAGCTTGTCCTTGCCCTCGGCGATTTCCGCCTGGGCGAATTCCTTCATCTCCGGGTCCGACAACATGTCTTCCGCCGCGGCGATGTCGCTCTCGCACTGGCGATAGCCTTGGTAGCTTTCCACCACCGGGCTGAGTTCGGCATGCTCGCGGGTGAGCTTGCGGAACGCATCCATATTTTGAGTAGCCGCTTCGCTGGCCAGGAGGTGAGTCACCTCTTCCAGACGGTCGGCCAGTTGCGCCAGTTTGGCCGCAATTGACGCTTTCATTACGACTCCGGGTGTAAACGATAAAGACGCGCCACGGCTTCCACCTGCGCGTCATGCTCCGCGCCGCGCCCGGACGACAAGGCCCGGGTGGGGGGATGCATCAATTTATTGGTCAGTTGCACCGACAGGGTTTCCAGCACCCGTTCCGGCGCTTCGCCGCGCGCCAGCTGCTTGAGCGCGGCGTCGAGCGCGGCGCGGCGCAGCCGGTCGGCGTCGTCGCGCAGCGCGCGGATCAGCGGCACGGCCTCGCGCTTTTTCAGCCAGTCGCTGAATTCGCAGACCCGCGCCTGGATGATGGTTTCGGCTTCCGCCGCCGCGCTCTGGCGTGCTTCCTTGCCCACTTCCACCACGCTGGCGATGTCGTCGACGCTGTACAGGAACACGTCGGCCAGCTTGCCCACCTCCACCTCGATGTCTCGCGGCACCGCCAGGTCCAGCATGAAGATGGGCCGGTGGCGACGAGCCTTGATCGCGCGCTCCACCATGCCCTTGCCTATGATGGGCAACTGGCTGGCGGTGGAGGTGACCAGCACATCGTAGCGCGGCAGGATGTCCGGCAGCTCGGCGAGGGTGACGGCGTTGCCGCCGAACTGCTCCGCCAGCCGCTGGCCGCGCTCCAGCGTGCGGTTGGCCACGGTGATACAGGAAGGATTGCGCGCGGCGAAGTGTGTAGCCACCAGCTCTATCATTTCCCCGGCGCCGACGAACAGGATGTTCAGTTCGCCTATGGTGGGGAAGATCTGCTCGGCCAGCTTGACCGCCGCCGCCGACATCGACACCGAACTGGCGCCCACCGCGGTATTGGAACGCACTTCCTTGGCTACGGCGAAGGTACGCTGGAACAGGCCGTTGAGCAGGGTGCCCATGGTGCCGGCGTGCTCGGCGCTGCGCACCGCGTCCTTCAACTGGCCCAGGATTTGGGTCTCGCCCAGCACCATGGAGTCCAGGCCGGAGGCGACGCGGAAAGCGTGGCGCGCGGCGTTGGCCTCGTCCAGTTGATAGAGATAGGGCTGCATCTCCGCCAGCGCCAGGCCGTGGAATTTGGCCAGCCAGCTGAGCGCCGCCTGCGGATCGCCGCCGGTGCAATAGATCTCGGTGCGATTACAGGTGGAGACGATGGCCGCCTCGCGCGCCGCGTGCGAGCTGACCAGGCTGTCCAGCGCCTTGGGCAACACCTCCGCAGGAAAAGCCAGCTTTTCCCGGATAGAGAGCGGTGCGGTATGGTGGTTCAAACCAAGGGCGAACAGATGCATGAGCGGATAAGCCGCGGAAAGAAATGGGGTATTTTAGCCTAACTTGAACCGCAAGTCCTGCGCCGCGGCGGCAAGCCGCGCCGGTCCGTCGTTAGCGCCTTATATGACATAGCAGAATCCGGCGCCGCGCGCCGTCTAAAATAGCGCGCTCTTCTTGCGCAAACCCCTATATGGTCCAAGCGGAGCTGGCATAAGATAGCCCCTTCAAGGAGGACGAAATGTCGCTGAACCTCGCAGACATCCGCAAGGATTTTTCCAAGAAAGAACTGTCGCCGGAGGAGTGCCTGCCGGACCCGCTGGCCCAACTGGAGAGCTGGCTGAACCAGGCCATCGCCGCGCAAGTGCCCGAGCCTACGGCGATGAACCTGGCCACGGCCGGAGCGGACGGACGTCCCGCTTCGCGCATCGTGCTGCTCAAGGGGGTGGAGGACGGCCAACTGCTGTTCTACACCAATTATCTAAGCCGAAAAGGCCGCCAGCTGAACGACAACCCCTATGTGGCGCTGACCTTCTTCTGGCCGGAGCTGGAGCGGCAGATCCGCATCGAGGGCCGCGCGACCCAAGTGGCGCCGGAAGTCTCGGACGCCTATTTCGCCAGCCGGCCCTACACCAGCCGCGTGGGCGCCTGGGCCAGCGAACAGAGCAGCGAAATCGGCTCCAAGAGCGTGCTGGTGTCGCGCGCGGCGATGTTCGGGGTCAAACACCCCTTGAGCGTGCCCCGGCCGCCGCATTGGGGCGGTTACGCGGTGACGCCGGACCGGCTGGAATTCTGGCAGGGCCGCCCCAGCCGGCTGCATGACCGAGTGCAGTATTCCTTGCTGGAAGACGGTGCTTGGAGGGTCGCGCGGCTGGCGCCTTGACCCTAGCTGGGTGAGAACAACTCATTGATATCATGCGTTTTACGCATATTCAAAAAACTGCAACCATCCATAATTAGACAGTTTGTCCGCTTTTATAGCGATAGGGATGTTGCCGCATCACAACAAGCCGCATCGGGATGATGCGGCTTTTCATTTTCTTGATGTTTCCCTCTCTTCTCCTTGTCTACCAAGGATTCGACGCCCCGCTTTGATTTCGGTCATGCCCGCCGCCGCTAGTCTCCAAGCAACTGGCACTTAGAACAGATGCATATCAAGGCGGAAAAACCAATACATAATTTATGCATTTGGCAAGTGGTCGTCAGAACAAACCAAGCCAGCGTCCTCTGATTTCAGCAACTCCTTTCCCATGCTCAGAGCGACGTCCCATGTCGGGAACGCATAAGGGACGCAGAGAATTCCACCCCCGCCCGATGGCGCCAGTCATCTTCGGGAAAGATTTCCAAGCGTCCGAAAGGGCAGGCGCAAGCCTGTCTGGCGCCGGCGGCCTTTACGCAAGACCCGCCGGCTTGACGCGGGGCATTACCGTGTCCCGCTGATCTACATTGGAGAAAATTCGTGATGAAAACCCAAACTGCGATGGTTCGCGTACTGGTGCTGTCCGCGCTGGCTCTGGCTTACGGCTCCGCCCAAGCCGCCGAGCGCGTCAATCTGGATGCGCTGGCCAAATCCAGCAAACTCGTCGACGGCGCCAGCGTGTTCAGCGCCGCCGGCATCAACCAGGGCGAACTGAAAGCGCAGCGCAGCGCCCAGTTCCCCAACGGCAAAGTCGTCACCCGCTACCAGCAGTTCTATCAGGGCGTGCCGGTGTGGGGCGAGGCCGTGGTGGAGGAAAAACAGTTCGCCAAAGGCTCGTCCACCGCCGCGGCCAGCAAGCTGTCCGGCTACTATGTGCGCGGCATCGCCTCCGACCTGGCTTCGGTCAAGCCTGCGCTCAGCGCCTCCCAGGTGCTGGCCAGCGCCAAGGCGCTGAAGGCCAACGGCTACGAAACCCGCAATGAGAAGACGGAACTGGTGGTGCGTCTGGACAACAACACCGCCCAGCTGGTTTACCTGGTGTCTTTCCTGGTGGAAGGCGGCAAGGAGCCCAGCCGCCCGCACCTCATCATCGACGCCAACAGCGGCCAGGTGCTGAAGCAGTGGGAAGGCTTGAACCACGCCGAAGCCAACGGCCCCGGCGGCAACGCCAAGACTGGCAAATACCTGTACGGCACCAACTACGGCCCGCTGATCGTCACCAGCGATTGCAAGATGGATAGCGGCAACGTGGCCACCATCAACCTGAACGGCGGCACCAGCGGCACCACCCCGTACAAGTTCGCTTGCCCCACCAATACCTACAAGCAGATCAACGGCGCCTACTCGCCGCTGAACGACGCCCACTACTTCGGCAACGTGGTGTTCAATCTGTACAAGGACTGGTTCAACCTGCGTCCGATCAACCAGAAGCTGCTGATGAAGGTGCACTACAGCCGCAACTATGAAAACGCGTTCTGGGACGGCAGCGCGATGACCTTCGGCGACGGCGCCACCCGCTTCTATCCGCTGGTGTCGCTGGACGTGTCCGCTCACGAAGTCAGCCACGGCTTCACCGAGCAAAACTCCGGCCTGGTCTACAGCGGCCAGTCCGGCGGCATCAACGAAGCGTTCTCCGACATGGCCGGCGAAGCCGCCGAGTACTACATGAAGGGTAAGAACGACTTCCTGGTGGGCGCGGAGATCTTCAAGAAGACCGGGGCGCTGCGCTACTTCGCCGACCCGACCAAGGACGGCCGCTCCATCGGCCACGCCAAGGACTATACCAGCGGCCTGGACGTGCACTACTCCAGCGGCGTGTACAACAAGGCCTTCTACCTGATCGCCACCAGCGCCGGCTGGAACACCCGCAAGGCCTTTGAAGTGTTCGTGGACGCCAACCGCCTGTACTGGACCGCCAACGCCACTTACAACAGCGCCGCTTGCGGCGTGGAGAAAGCGGCCGAAGCGCGCGGTTACAACAGCGCCGACGTCACCAAGGCCTTCTCCGCCGTGGGCGTGGCTTGCGGCAGCTGATGACCGCCTGACGGCGCGGCCATGACGGCCCGCGCCGTTTCTCCCATCCGCCGGCCATGGTCCGCCCATGGCCGGCATCGCTCAGGAATTCCGGAATGCTCACTCTCAAACCAAGTCTCGTCGCGCTCTTGGCCGCCACCAGTCTGGCCGGCGCCGTCCAGGCCGCGCCGGTGTGGATTTCCATCGGCGACGACGCCTACCAGCTATTGCAACAGGTCAGCCCGAAAAGCCGCAGTCAGGAAAGCCGCCAGCTGGCGGTGAGCGCGCTGCCGGCCGGCGTGTCCGCCAAGGGCGTGGCCACCGAGAAGGTCCACCTGGTGCAAGTGGACGACAGCGTGCTGCCGCAATTGTCGGACGCCATCCACCACAGCCTGCGCCATTGCGGCGGCTTCATCGTGCACAAGGATCTGCAGGACGCGCGCACCGCGCTGAAAGCCCCGGTGGCCAGCGCGCTGCTGCCCAGCTACCAGATCAACGACCAGGCCGCCGTCAACAAGCTGTTGCCGCAGCTGCAGGACAGCAACATCCTCGGCACCATCCAGTCCCTGTCCAACTACCAGAACCGCTTCTACACCACCAGCCACGGCGTCAACGCCTCCAACTGGATCGCCAGCCAATGGCGGCAGCTGGCCGCCGGCCGCGGCAATGTGACCGTGGAGCAGTTCGCCCACAGCGCCTGGCCGCAGAAATCGGTGATCCTCACCATCAAGGGCAAGGACAACGCCGCCGAAACTCTGGTGCTGGGCGGGCATCTGGACTCCACCGTGGGCAACGGCACCGGCGAAATCAGCCGCGCGCCGGGCGCCGACGACGACGCTTCCGGCATCGCCAGCCTGACCGAGGTGATCCGCGTGCTGATGGCCAACAACTACCAGCCGCGCCGCACCATCAAGTTCATGGCCTATGCGGCGGAAGAAGTGGGCCTGCGCGGCTCCTCCGACATCGCCAACCGCTACAAGCAGCAGAAGGTCAACGTGGTGGGCGCCTTGCAGCTGGACATGACCAACTACCAGGGCAGCGCGGAGGACATCTTCCTGTTCACCGACTACACCAACGCGTCGCAGAACACCTTCCTCGCCAACCTGGCCAAGGTCTATCTGCCCAATCTGAAAGTGGGCTACAGCTCTTGCGGCTACGCCTGCTCCGACCACGCCTCCTGGCACAAGAACGGCTATCCGGCGTCCTTCCCGTTCGAATCCGCCTTCAACCAGTCCAACCCCAATATCCACTCCGTGCGCGACACCCTCGCCAGCGCCGGCAACCAGGCTCGCCACGCGCTGAAATTTTCGCAGCTGGCGCTGGCCTACGCAGTGGAGTTGGGCAGCGACGGCCCGGCCGCCAAACGCTGAGCCCGTCTTCATCTCCGCTTGACGCGCCCACCCCGTTGCGGGGTGGGTTTTTCATGGCGGAAGGCGCGATGAAATGGTTTTAAACGCCGGCCTCTCGCCGCATGTCCACATGCGGAATGCCGCCGTCGTCGTAAGCCTCGGACACCGCGCAGAAGCCGAAACTTTCGTACAAGGCCTGCGCGTCGGTCTGCGCCGACAACATGATGGCCGCCTGCGGGAAATGCGCGCGGCACTGCGCCACCGCCTGCGCCAGCAGCGCCTTGCCCAGACCCTGGCCGCGCGCCTCCGGCGCCACCACCACCCGGCCTATCGCCGCCGCGTCCGGGTATTTCTCCCCCGGCGCGATCAGGCGCGCGTAAGCCAGCAACCGGCCGCCGTCGTCGTGGCCGGACAGGTGCAGGCAGTGCACATCCACGCCGTCCACGTCGCCGTAAATCGACTGCTGCTCCACCACGAACACCCGGTCGCGCAACTGCAAGGCCCGATACAGCGCCAGCGGCGTAAAACCATCGAAACGGTGGCAGTGCCACGCAACTCGGTTTGCCATAGTAGAATTCCCCTGAACTGATTCATTATCATCGGCCGGCTTGCGGCGCGCCCGGGCCAAGCTTACGACAACGCGTCCTCGCCAGCTATAACCGTGAGGACAGGCTTTGCCGTGGCGCAAACGCCGGCCGATGAACGCTAACCGATTCACCTCCTGCCTTGCCCATATGAACGATAACGATCTGTTTGCCGAGAATACGCCGGACGGCGCCGCCGCCCTGACC
>NZ_JAAOMA010000067.1:0-16319 GCF_011602385.1 Chromobacterium fluminis
CCCCACGCTTTAGAAATATCACCCCCGATGAAATGCGCGAACCTAATTCCCCACCCCCCCAAGCGAATTGACAAGCCCGCTCAATTGCTGCCCCATCTTTACGTCGCATTCAAAACAGCGACCGGGTTTAGCAGCCCGACACACATTGGCGGACACCCGCCACCATGGCGGCTTTTTTACGTCCGTACACCGCTATCGGTGCGCCCATTTTTCAATGGCGGGTCGTGGCGGGGATACCTTCGGGTATGCCGGTTCCAATGTGCCGGTCTGCTAACCCTGTCACGTGCCTGCCTCCCCCGTTTAGCAGCGGACGGCAGCCCCAACTACACATTGGAGGCCACCATGCCTAAGCTTTCCCGCGTCTTATCTCGCTTATTCCCCGCGTCCGTTATCCCTGTTTCCGTCTTGCCCAACGAGGCCGAAGCCCGTGCGCTCGCCGCCTTGCTGGTCGCCCAGGGTCAACGCGCCTTGATTCATCGCACCGCCGCCGGTTTCGCCGTGGAGGTGTTGGCATGAACGCCCTGATCCTGTCCGCCGTCCATCACCAACTGGCCCAGTTGCAGCAGCTGGCCGACACCCCCGAACATGCCGAGCTGCGCGAGCCGCTGAGTCAACTGGCCAGCCTGTGCCGCCGCATCGAACACACCGTCAGCGCCGGCGTCTCGCGCCTGACGCGTACCGGCGACGGCCTGCAGGGCTTGGTCGAGCTGCTGGACTGCGCTGAAGACCAGCCATTGCCGGCGCAACGCCTGGCCGGGCTGCTGGCGCCGCTGCAGCAACAAGTCATCGACGCCAGCGCCGACATCGGCCAACTGCTCTAAGGACAAGACCATGACCGCAAGAATCCCTCTCCCGCGTACCGGGCGAGACGCCCCTGGCTTGTCTGGCGGTGCGCCGACCGCGCTTGGCCAATGGTTCGACCAACTCAAGGAGCAGATCGACTTGCACGACCTGGCGGCCCGGCTGGGCCTGAAGCGTCAGGGCAAGGGCAACTATCACAGCCCGCACCACCCGGACAGCCACGCGTCGCTGTCGATCTTCGCCGACGGCCGCGGCTGGAAGGACTGGAGCGGCGACGCTGGCGGCAGTTGCATCGACTTGCTGCGCTACTGTCAGCCGGAGCTGGACACGCCATTGGCGGCCGCGCGCGTGCTAGGCGACTGGTACGGCCTGCCGCAACCCAAACCCGCCATGAAGGACAAGGCCGCGCCGGTGCGCAAGTCCACCCTCGACTACATCGGCGAGCGCTGCCTGGCCCAAGCCGAGGCGGCCATCGCCTACCTGACCGGCCGGGGCATAGACGAAGCGGTGATCCGCCGCGCCCTGCGCTGCAAGACGCTGGGCTGGAACGATTGGCACAGCGCCAAGATCGCCGCCGGCGAAGTCGGCCACGGCGGCGCGGCCGTCGCCTTCCTGGTGCGCAACGGCGGCCGGCTGGCGGCGGTGGATCTGCGCTATGTCGATCCGGCTTTGAACGGCGGCGTGAAGACCCAATGCCAAGGCGCGCGCGAGGGCCACGGCTGGTGCAGCGACCCGCAACGGCTGCAGCGCGCGCGCCTGGTCTATCTGGTGGAAAGCCCGATCAATGCGCTGTCGGTGGAGAGTTGCACCCCGCCGGACGTGGCGGCGCTGGCGCTGCGCGGCGTCGGCAATGTCGACAGCCTCGATTGGACGGTGTTGCGCGGCAAGGCGGTGCGGGTGGCGCTGGACCATAGCGACCCGGTGAACCCGGCCAGCGGCGTGCGGCCGGGGCTGGCGGCAGCCTGGCGCTTGTCGGAGAAGCTGACGGCGGCCGACATCGGCCATTTGCTGGTGGACATGCAGGACTGGGACGAAGGCGAAGACCTCAACGACGTGTTGCGCCAGCATGGCGCGGACGTGCTGCGCGGCCGGCTGCGCAAGCTGGAGGCGTGGCTGTTGCCCGGTATGCCCGGTGGCGGCGAACGGCTGGAGGGCACGCGACGGGTGCAACTCCCCGGCCATGACTGGGCGGTGTACTGGCGTTTCCGGGTGAAGGAGGACTTCACCCAGTACGTCGACGAGTTCAAGACAGACGACGACGGCAACCGTTCGGAGACGCTCGGCGACCTGTGTTCCTTCCGCGTGGCCAGCCTGTCGCGGCTGCGCATTCAAAGCCATCTGGCCACCATCAGCGGTGCGGCCGACCATCAGCCGGAAACCGTGTTCGGCGTCAGCGCCCAGCTGGCGCGGCATGGGGTGACGCTGCAGCGCGAAGTGGCCACCGACGACAAGCTGTACAACCTCGAATGGTGGAAAAGCCGCTTCGGTGCAATCTGGAAGCCGGCGCAGTTCCAGCGCCTGGTCAACCTGATGGAACGGGCCGCCGACCTGGGGGCGCGCGATGTGGTCAACTTCGTCGGCCTGGCGTGGAAGGCCGGCGCGCTGACGGCACAGGAGGGGCAGGACTGCTATTTCGTCGAGCCGCAGAAGCAATGCCTGTACTACAACCTGACCTTCCCGCGCGGCACGACGCAGCAGGCGCGCACCGTGATCCAAGCCTATCAGGACACCTTCCGCGACAATGCGGCCGCCATCCCCCTGGTGTGGGCCCTGGGCGCGCACCTCAAAACCCTGCTCGGCTTCTATCCGCACTTCCAGATGCAGGCCGAGAAGGGCTCGGGCAAGTCCAAGTTGCTGGAGAGCCTGCAGACCACCCTGGCGTTTCAGGTGCTGTCCGGGCAGATGCTCAAAACCGACCACCGCCGCCGCGCCTCGGTGTCGTTCACCTCGCAGCCGGTGGGCTGGGATGAATTCTCCAAGCTGCCCAAAGCGGTGCTGTCCGACATCGACGCGCTGCTGCAGTCGACCTATCGTTTCGAGTTCACCCGCGTCGGGGCCAGCCTGACGCCGTATCTAATGTGCGCGCCGGTGCTGTTGGCCGGCGAGGAAGTCGACGTCCAGAGCCTGCAGTCCAAGCTGTGCCGCAGCAGCCTGTCGGTGGCGCGGCAAGGCGCGCTGATTCCGCATGATCTGCCGGCCTTCCCGTTGTGGCCGTGGCTGCAGTTTCTGGCCGACGTCGAGCCGGCCCGGCTGCGCGACCTGCACCGCCATTACCTGGGCCTGTGCGAACGCCACAGCCGCGCCCCTACCGGCGACGCCACCGCGCGGCGGATGATGGAGAACTACGCCGCTCTGCTGTGCAGCTGGGCCTTGCTGTGCGAGTTCGCCGACCTCGACCCGCAGCAAGGCGGCTTCATCGAAGACCTGCTGGCCGAGATGAACAGCCATATCGTCGACACCGACGGCAGCCGCCTGCCCTGGGTCTGGATCATGGAAATCCTGCTGTCCGAGCTGGAGGCGCGGCGCTTCGACTACCCGCACTGCTGGGACCGGGTCAAACTCCCTGACGGCCGCAGCGAAATGGCGCTGTTCCTCCGGCCCAATCACGTGATGGACCATCTCTCCACCGCACCGCATCTGCGCGCCAAGTTCGACGCGCTGCCGGTGAAGACCGGCCGCATCTTCAAGCACCAGCTGCTGCAAAGCCCGGTGGTGCTGGCCGACGGCGTCGAGAAGACCATCCACGGCCGCCGCCAGGGCCACCTGACCGCGATCAGCCTGCCGCAACTGGAAAAGCTCGGCCTCTACGCCGCGCCGGACATCCAGCCCTAAACTACCCGCCCCTCCCCTCGACAGCCCGCCTTGTGTGGGCTGTCACGCATTCCCCCGCTCAAACTGCAAAACAGTGGAACCTTTTACACACAAAATATGACATTGACAACACAAGACCAGCGAGAACGGCCGGAAATCGCCGGTTTCCGCGCCATTGGGTAGGGGAGGATGTAAAAAAATTCCGTGGATTGACCCCGCATCACGACCTAAGTCATTGATTGTTGAGAACAACCCATCCACGGTTTGCCCTCCAAAATCCACGGTTTCCCCTCAAACTTCCACGGTTTGCCCCATTTCTTCCACATTGGGGTTTTACCCTTTTACGGCCTCTAAGTACTTCTTCTTATTTAAAAAACAAAGAGATAGAGATAAAAAGCAATGAAAAAGGAAGGAAAGGGCCATCCACGGTTTCAGAGCGCTGCTTAAAATTTAATCCACGGGTTTGCCAGCGGAAGTCGTGGAAATGGTGGATTCGCCCTTCCCTTCATCGCATTGATTTTATTGAAGTTTATGCGGAATCCACGGAATCGGGGGGAGAGTCCGTGGACAAACCGTGGATGAAAAACCGTTACAGGACAAAGACTTAAATCTCAATCCACGGTTTCGGGGGGATTTTAGGTGTGAGTGTCTGGCTGGGCGGTAGGAAAACCACGGCTTACAACCAACAGCTAACAGCCAAGAAATTCCATTCAAGTTTTCTTCCTTAAGTAGTCATTCGTCAAAACGTTATTTCTATTTTTATGTCATTCCTTGTTGGTTAGAAGGATAAATATTAAACATTTACTAGGAAGCACTCTTATGTCATTTCCTAACGCATCAGTATGGACCCGAGATACGTCTGATATAGCCAGAGAGAATATTAAGAGACAGTACAGCCCATGCTCGTTCTTTTGCTCTCAAGGAAAGACGTTGTGCCTCGCTGCAGAATATTTCAGCGATGACCGTCTATCAGAGATCGCACGCGGTGGGGTTGCTATCAAACATAGACACCGGAACCAGCTCGCTATCTTCGGCCAACTCATGGCAGCATTTGAATACATGCTAAAGGACTACGTAGCAAAGGCCATTGATGCGACTGGCGCATTTGATGAGCAGGTAAAAAAACAAGATTGGTTAGATGTCTCAACCGATCGAATTCTTTCACAGCGCGTGGCACAAACATCTATCGGTTCACTTCTGGTACATCCAACTCTTGGCTGGCACACGCCAGAAACTGTGAATACACGCTTCAAGAACCTTTTCAATGTTACTTTATTTAATCCAACTGAAATTCAAACCCTGAATACCCTTTGGGTTCTTCGTCATTCAGTTGCCCACAATGCTGGCTTTGTAACAGCACACGATGCGGCACGTATCAATCAACCAAGCCTAGCTGAGAAGGTCGCACATATTGATGAGGAATTTATTAATCAAACCTTTATTTTTTTAAAAGAAATTGCCGAAAGAACTGCCAACATATGTGGGAAGAGCATTCTCAAACGTTGGTTCATAACAGTCAAAGCCTATGGTGAAAACTATCCCCGTGATAAAGTTGCATACGAACGAATAAAGAAGCTTGCCAGCTGCATTAGTAGCCGTGTACAAGAACTACCCAAAATTACAGCTCCCATGTACGTTGCCGATTGGGCCATCTATACAGATTAGCTTCCATCCAAAAATCCGTGCGTCAAAACCTCCTGCACATCTGTTTCAGCGCTGTCATAAGTCTATCAATCATAAATTTTGTGAACTACCTAGGAGAGTTTGCATGAATTTTATCTGTTCAAATTGCGTTGGCGATCCCTACCTACGGCGCCTAGTTCAAGATACGGCTTCATCTGAAATATCTTGCAAATATTGTGATGGTGATAAGCCGTCTGTAGACCTTAGGAAGGTGGCACGCTTATGCAATGAAGTGCTTGACACGTTCTTCGAGGAGTCTAGCCACACTATGGCAGTCGTCCATTTCAACCGGACTCCCGCCGGAAAAGATCTACAGACAACAATCTCGGAGCTGACTGGTCTGCCACCAGATGCAGTCGATATCGTGATCGAGCATCTTACAAGTCTATGGTACGACGCAGGCTCCGATGAGTATCGATATGGTGATGATGAACCCTGGTTCGTTCCAAAATCATCAATGGCCGCGCAGCTCAGTCATGCCTGGCGGGAAATGGAAGAAAGCCTCCACTCTGATGTCCGTTACTTCAATCCAAAAGCGCAGGAGCTGCTCGACACCGTTTTCGGCGAGCTATCCAGTGACTGCGACAAGGAAGGAAAGCCCGTTGTCATAGATATTGGCCCAGGGACATCTTTAACTACGCTCTATCGGGGTCGAGTCTTCCAAACAGAAAAAGCGCTGATTGATGCGCTTCGTAGCCCTGAGCGATTGCTAGGCCCACCTGTTGCCGGTATTGGAGCCGCCGGTCGAATGAATGGACAAGGCCAACCCGCGTTTTACGGTGCCACAACTCCCGAGGTCTGCATCGCAGAGGTGCGCCCACCTGTGGACAGTCACATCGCACTTGCTGCTTTTGAAGTAATTCGCCCACTGCGACTGTTGGACCTCCGACGACTTGCAACAGTTGAGTTACCCGCAGGCACCAGTTTGTTTGATGCTACAACACGCTCTGCCACACAGCGACGAGACTTTCTCAGGACATTGGGCAATCGGCTATCGGCTCCTGTGATGCCCGAACTACAAAATCGAGACTACCTAGTCACGCAAGCCGTTGCAGACTATCTTGCGGCCCACCGTACGTTGAACGTTGACGGCATCATCTACCCCTCTGCACAAAGCCGCCACCCTGATGAACTACCTGCAGGTGATAACATTGTTTTGTTTCGAAAGGCTTGTGACGTGAGTGAGGCCGAAGGCAGTCATGCTACTGCGGAGGTCTCACTGTGGGAGTATGAGGAAGACGGCCCAGGTAAGTGGTTTAATCCTTCGATCCTGTTCATGGACCAAGAAGCACCAAGACATGAACAACGCTCAATGCATCCTTCGCTGTCTTTGAAGAAAGACTCCATTGTCATTCATGAAATTTGCGCTGTGCGCTATTGCAGCAAACCTTACCCAGTAGAAAGGGTGATGTCATTCAATGACCGCTACGATGGCTAACTGGATGCGATGAGCTTGACTTGATCGTATCGAGCAGTCCTATCTTCATCGGCTCCTTCCTTGCCCTTAAGCTATTTAGCCTGGGCTTACGCCCCACGGGGGAGAATTGGCTTGAATGCGATGATCGACCGGACGGCAGTGTACTGCCGGTAGCTTTGGCCACTTGTTGTAGGTGGCCAAGCTACATGAAGGGCCGCTCCAAGCTGATAACTGCCATAGGCTTTCAAACAGTAAAACTGACTGCAACGGGTCGAAAGCAGTCGCTCATACCAGAAAAAAAACAAATCTGGGGGTATCTAAAGGGGTATTCTATTAACGAAAAATTAAGAAATCGACTTATAAACAATTACTTTAGAAACCAATTCTATCCCTGTCGGGGCGCCACTTCTGCTTGCAAAGCAGATCACGCCACAAATCAAAAAGCCGCGTCCGGCAAATGGCGCGGCTTTTTTGCGTCCCGCTTGGCGCTGGCTAAGTTGCCCGTGCGGCAACGAAGCGCTAGATTGAGCGCCGAGTCATTCCGCAGGCCAAGACCATGCCAACCCCTCTCACAATACGAGCCGCGCAAGCGGCGGACCTGCCGGCCCTGGTCAACATCGACCCCATCGCGCGCGGGGCCCTCGGCCGCCGTCAGGCGCTGAACCACGCGATCGCCGCGCACAGCTGCTGGTTGGCCGAAGCCGAGGAGGTACTGGGCTACGGTATTCTGGATCGATCCTTTTTTCAGCAGCGCTTCATCCCGCTGCTGATGGTGGCGGAAGCCGCCCGAAATCACGGCGTCGCCAGCGCGCTGATGTTGGCGCTGGAAGCGCAATGCGCGGACGACAAGCTGTTCACGTCCGCGAATGAATCGAATGCGCCGATGCGGCGTCTGCTGCATAAGCTGAGCTATAGGGAAAGCGGCCGCATCGATAATCTGGACGACGGCGACCCGGAGCTTGTGTTCATGAAGCGGGCCGCGCTCCGGGCCGGCTAGCGCTGCGGCTGCGGCCAGCTGGACCTGGAATTGTCCCGCGAGGAAGCGCCCATCTCCGGCCGCATCGGCCAGGCCCTGATCACCGAGGGCGCGCTGGTGGGCGGAGCCGACGGCGCCCCGATGATCCGCATCCAACAGATAGACATAGGAATATGTAGACGTACGCCAGCCGGCGGCTGGCCTGCGCGACAACGGCGCACCCTAAGGCCTCAACGGTCGCATTCGGTTCTCCGGCGTCAACGTGGACGCCGGACCGGCGACGTGCTCAGTTTCAAAATTGCCTACAACGTTACAAGCAAGCCGCACCCCACGAGGGTTTTCGTGTTTTTCGTTCTATCTTTTCCACACCAGCCCCCAATGACTCAAGAGTGATTGTTGGAGCAACGCATGAATTAAATCGCGCCGGCAAACACTCTTCGCAAATTCACCGCCGCGGCCCATCGGGCACCCTCCGCCTGGCTCACTTCATCCTGTGCATGCAGATAATTGCGCCGGGCATCCAACACCGCGCTCTGATCACTCATCCCCGCATCGAACATCCGTCCCGCGTGACTGACTGCGACATTCCCTGCGGCCTCAGCCTTCCGCCACTCCCGCAACGAGACTTCAGAGGCGGTCCACTGCGCAAGCGCCGACTCCACATCCGCCAGTGCTTGCAACATGGTCTTCTCATACTCAGCCATCGCCTCCTTGGCTCGGGCCTCCTGTATCTTGATATTGCTGCGAATACGACCCCCATCAAGGATGGGCAACGATAGCGAGACACCATAAGCAAGCACAATTTGGGGAGACGCCCCTCCACCAACGAGCGCCGTCCTCTCACGCGATCCAGCCCAATCGATCTGCAGCTTTGGGTACACTTCCTTACGCGCCACTCCGACACGTGCTAAGGCGCCATCCAGGGCCCTGGCTTGGCGCAACACATCAGGGCGTCTTTCCAGCAATTCTCCAGGTAGCTTCAGGGCCGGAGGCGGAGGGGCCTCACCCGTGGCAAGCAGGCCCAGCACAGGAGCTTCGCCAACGCCCAGCAGCACGGCCAACTGACGGTGATGTACTCGCCGTTGACCATCCAACTGAGCGATGGTTGCCTGTTCTTGCGCCAGTTCAGTCCTCCAGCGCTCGACTTCCAATGCCGTGGTCTGGCCTGCGATGAACTTACGCTGGGCAACTTTAAGCTGATTTTCTGCCACCAAGCTCGCCTGTCGACGCCACTCCACTCTTTGCGCCAAGGTGCGCAATTCAAAATACGCAGCCGCCACATCAGCGGCCAGGGCGATCTGCGCGGCTTCCAGCGCATATTGGCTTGCTTGGGCATCCGCTTGGCTTGCGTCGACCGCTAATGCTCCACGACCAAATAGATCCACTTCCCAACTGGCACGCATGCCAACGCTACTGCGCTCTGTTTTTGGATCAAGACCATTATTCCTGCCGCGCTGCGCAGCCGCCACGGCGTCCAGTTGCGGACGGCGATCCGCCTGTGCCCTATCGGTCAATGCGCGAGCTTGCTCCAGACGAGCGGTTGCGATCCTCAAGTCTCGATTCGACGCCAGGGCAGTGCTGATCAGATCATCCAGTTCATGAATGCCAAAGCTATGCCACCAGTTGGTCGCATCGTATCCCTTACTGCCGGTCACAACTTCATTCCACTTGGCCGGCACAGCGACTGAGACTTTTCCAATTGATGAACTTGGCTGCATTGAGGTGCAGCCCGTCAAGCTCAGTACGGCACACGCGCCCACACTAAGTAGCATCTGACGAGTAATGCGCGGGGATCCAAAGCCCGAGACAGAAGATTTGGGATGCATCCGATAACTCCATGATTGACTAGTTGATTTCAACTACTATACTATACGTACAGTACAGTTAATGTAAAGGAATTATCTTGTCCTCGTCTAATAGCACCAACTCTCGCGACACTATCCTTGATGCGGCCGCCGCGATTCTGACTAAGCATGGCGTTAGCAATGTCAGCATCCAGGCCACCGCCACCGCCGCAGGCATCACTAAAGCGGGTCTGATTTACCACTTCAAGACGCGTGACGAGCTTTTGAGTGCGCTGCTTGAACGCATGGTGACTGAGCTGGATGCTCAAATTGGCCTTCCTGTCTCAGACCAGCCCCAAATCGTCTCTCCTCAGGCCAAGATCGCCGAGTTAGCGGACTTTACCTTCGACATGCCTGCTAGCCAGAAACAATTGCTCGCCAATATGTTGGTAGCTGCCACTGCACACCCGCACCTGCTTCCCCAGGTACAGGCATTGTTTTCCCGCGGCTATGACACCTTAGGCCGCAGTCCTAATCCCGCGCTCTTTCAATTGTTGTCATTAGCCATGGATGGCTTGTTGCTGCTCGAATTGCTCCAACTACACAAGTTCACACCAGATCAGCGCGCGGCTATGCGAGAGACGCTACTGGAGTTGGCGCGCGAATTGCCTTAACCCCCGCCCACTTGAGATTCAGTCATGCATTTACAACACTCTTTGCCTTCAATCAGCGCCATAACCTTAGCTGTGGCGGCATCCGCTTTTATGCTAAGCGCCTGCTCCCAATCTACGCCGCCTGCAACTGCGCAACCCAAAGTAGTCAAAACCGAGATTGTCGGCACGGCTCAGGCCCAAGCAGCAAGCAACCATTTTGTTGGCACTCTGCGTGCTCGTCAGCGTAGCGACCTGAGCTTTGAAACGGCTGGCCGCATTGTGGCTATCCAAGTTGAAGTAGGCGACCGCGTGCGCGCGGGCCAACTACTCGCACGATTAGACGAGGCTCCCGCGCGCTGGCGATTGGACAAAGCCGAAGCCGACCGCGCAGCCGCAGCGGCTACGCTCACGGAACGCAGTGCCCAGCTAGAACAGCAACAGGCATTGGCTCGTGACAAAATCATCTCCCCCACGGCCTTACAGTCCACGCAAGCCGCTTACCAACAGGCCCGCAGTCAACTGGACGCGGCCAACGCGGCCCTTTCCACCGCCCGGCGCGACTTAGCCCACAGTCGGATTACCGCCCCCTTTGACGGTGAGATCGTGGCTCGCCAAGCACAGCCATTCACCGATGTGGCGGCAGGCCAGAGCATCTTGCAAATTCAGTCTGGAAACCAACTTGAAGTTGTTGCCATGCTCCCGGAGTCGGTTACGCCCTCCCTTACCCCCGGCAGCAGCAGTGCACGCGGCAAAAGTGGGAGCGAGACATTTCCCCTATCGTTGGAGCGCTTGTCTGCGCGCAGCGACAACGGCTCTTTGGTGCAGGCTATCTTCCGCTTGCCGAAGACACCGACTACATTGCGCAGCGGGGGGGTGATTTCCGTAGAACTGCCCAATCTGCAAGCAACTCATAAAATCAGTCTGCCCGCCTCTGCGATCTTGCCGGCCCCACAACCGGGGCAAGCCGTGGTTTTCGTTCTGACCCCCTCCGGGAAACTACAGCATCGCACCGTCCACACCAGCACTGGCATGCAAAGCGGCGGCCGCATCACCATTACCCAGGGCCTCGCCACGGGTGAGCGTGTGGTCGTAGCCGGTGCGGCTTTCCTACATGAAGGTCAGCCCGCCAAATCCTACTCGTCGGAAACCTTGCTCCCATCCGTACAAGGGGCCGAGCGATGAGATTGACCGAAGCTGCTCTAAACAATAGCCGCCTGACTTTTTTTGCTGCCTTATTAGTCTTGGTCACCGGGGTTTTCGCCTTCCTGAGCTTCCCGTCACAGGAGGAACCCTCCACCACAATCCGTGACGCAATCATTTTTGTCTCCAACCCAGGCATGCCAGCGGAGCGCATGGAACAGCTAGTGGCCCGCCCGCTGGAAGAAAGACTGCGCCAGTTGCCAGAAATCAAGCACGTGACCAGCACGGTTCGATCAGGCAGCGTGGCGGTACGGGTTAGTCTGCGGGATGAAATCAAAGACCTGATTCCGGTGTGGCAACGCATGCGCGCCAAAGTGGGCGAAGCCACCCCATCGTTCCCTGCAGGGACATTGCCGCCGCAGATCAATGACGATTTCGGTCGGGTTGCCATCGCCTCAATCGCCATCACCGCCCCAGGCTTCTCCATGAGCGAGATGCGCGAACCGCTCAAGCGCCTGCGTGAGGGCATCTACGGTATTAAGGGGATTCAGGGCGTCAGTTTCCACGGTTTGCAGGACGAACGGATCTACATCGAGTTCGATCGCAATCGCCTGGCAGGCCTGGGGCTGGGCACCAGCGCGGCGATACAGCAACTTCAACAGCAAAACGTGGTGCTTTCAGGCGGCCAAGTGGTCATGTCCGGCCTAAACGCAGCGGTTGTTGCTTCAGGCGAAATACGCTCGATCGAAGCGCTGCGCAATTTCATGCTGACGCCTCCCTCCGGCCCTAACGCGGTAGCGTCCACCGTGCGCCTGGGAGACATCGCCCAGGTGAAAGTGCTACCCGCGGACCCTCCGGAATCCGCAGCCATCTACCGCGGAGAAAATGCCGTGGTGCTGGGTGTTTCCATGCGCCGAGGCCAGAACATCAAGGAACTGGGCAAGGAACTCAAGACACGGGTAAGCGAACTGCAAGAGCAACTGTTACCCACGGGATTCATGCTGGACTACGTCTCATTCCAAGCCGACGTGGTTGAGCATGAAATGGGCAATATGAACAGGGTGATGGAAGAAACCATCCTGATCGTGATGACGGTGGTGGTGCTGTTCCTTGGGTGGCGAGCGGGCATTATTGTTGGCAGCATCGTACCGCTGACCATCTTGGCCACGCTGCTGGTGATGCGCTCTCTAGACATCGAACTTCACATCGTATCGATGGCGGCGATCATCATCGCGCTCGGCCTACTGGTTGACAACGGCATTGTCATCGCCGAGGACGTAGAGCGTCGCTTGGCCGCTGGAGAGGAACGCAAATCTGCCTGCATCCAGGCCGGCAGAACCTTGGCCATTCCTCTGCTGACGTCCTCTCTCGTCATTATCTTCGCCTTCTCGCCATTCTTTTTTGGCAATACCACGGTCAATGAGTACCTCCGACCACTCGTGGTCGTCGTGACGCTGTCATTGCTTGGCTCCTGGCTACTGTGCCTGACCATTACGCCGCTGCTGTGCTACTACTTTCTCAAGGCCGGTCACCACGACAACGACGCCCCGGCGAAAGACAGCCGCTTTTACGCCGCTTATGCCCGAGTCATCCGTAAAGTACTAGACCACAAAGGCCTCATGCTGGCGGGCATGACCTTGCTGTTTGTCTGCTCCATGGGCCTGCTGTCGCAAGTGCCTACTGGCTTCCTGCCGCCCTCGGATCGTCCGCAATTTCAGGTTGTTGTCGAGCTGCAACCCGGCAGCGATGCCCGCAGGACTCAAACCGTTGTGCGCGATCTCAGCCGCTGGCTGAGCGATAAAAAAGCGAACCCCGAAGTCACCACCAGCATCGGCTATGTGGCGGATGGCGGCCCCCGTATCGTCCTGTCGCTCAACCCGCCATTGCCCGCCTCCAATATCGGCTATCTCACCGTCAGCGTTCGCGATAGCGATGAATTGGAAAGCATGATCCAGCGCACCCAGCAATGGATGTCCCGCAAGTACTCCGACGTCCGCGTGGATGCCAAACGCTTCTCACGCAGCACCAACGATGCCGGTCTAGTGGCCTACCGGATCAGCGGGCCGGACGAAGCGGTATTGCGCAATATCGGTCAACAAGTCCAAGCGGCGCTGCGCCCGCTGCCGGGACTGGTGCAAGTACGCAATGACTGGGGACCACGCGTTCCACGCGTGGATGTTGAAATCGATCAAGGCAAGGCACGGCGCCTGGGGATCAGCAGTGAAGACATCGCAACCTCATTAGGCATGCGCTATACCGGCGTGGAAGCCTCTGTGCTGCGCGACGGCGATACGCTGGTGCCGATGATTATCAGGGGCAGCAACGCCGAACGAGCCCATCCGGAAGATTTGGCCAACACCCTCATCTACCCGGCCAATGGCGCGACACCGGTGCCCTTGTCAGCGGTGGCAAGCGCGTCGCTTGCGTCCGAACCGTCAACCATCATACGACGCGACTTGGTGCGTACCCTCACCGTGGAGGGACGCAGCACCACGGCCACCGCGCAGCAGACAGCTGACCGCGCGGCCCCAAGCATCAAGCAAATCAAGTTGCCGCCCGGCTACCATATCGAGTTAGGAGCGGAGATAGAAGAAGCGGCGGACTCTAGCGCTGCATTGGAAAACTACCTGCCGCATGCGGTGGTAGCCATGCTGCTGTTGTTTATCTGGCAGTTCGGCTCCTTCCGGAAGTTGATGCTGATCGTAGGCATCATCCCGTTTGCCATGATCGGCGTTGCCCCTGCGCTCTTGATAGGCGGAGAACCCATGGGCTTCATGGCCAACTTTGGCTTACTCTCCCTGGCGGGCATCATCGTCAACAACGCTGTTTTGCTACTTGAACGAATTGAAGTGGAACTGGCCACCGGCAAGCCTATACGCGATGCGGTGGTAGCGGCGGCGGTGGCACGCCTTCGCCCTATCGTGATGACCAAGCTCACATGCGTAGCCGGCTTGGTACCGTTACTGATCTTTGGCGGCAGCCTGTGGGCCGGCATGGCATTGACCATCATGGGAGGCCTGCTGCTTGGCACGCTGATCACATTAGGCGTGGTGCCGGTACTTTATGAGCTGCTATTTGGCGGCCGGCTGGCAAGTTGGCTTCAGCGCCGTAGCCATCAGTAATGAAGGCGCCAAGAGGCTGTCATAGCCTCTTGCCTCCCTCCGAGGCCCTCACCAAGGCCTCGGAGCCTCTCTTCAGAACGTGTTTACGATCTCGCGAGCTAAGGCGAGACAAGGCGAAAATGGCTGAGAAAGCGGAATGTACGCGTGGTACATGAGCATTTCGAAACCGTTTTTAACGCTGTATCGCCCTAGCTCGCGAGACCTTGAACAGGCTCTTAGCGGGTCTAAGCGCCGCTGGCCGGCTGCCTCTCCCGTCTCCCCATTTGCGCGGCCCTAGTTGGCCGCGCTCTTTTTACCCCGCCTCCCGCCTTGCAATCCCGCGCCCGTGGATACAAACATAAAGCTGTACCCCCCCATTGGCCGCACCAAGATGAAGCTTCTCTCCTACCTCTGGCCGCGCAGTTTCCGGCTGCGGCTCAGCCTGCTGTTCGGCGGCCTGTTCCTGTTCGCCTCCTTGCTGGACACCGCGCTGGAACCGCGGATGAACCAGGGCCTGCTGCAAGACAAGGGCGAAGCCTTGCAGGCTACCGCGCGCGGCATCGCCAAATCCCTGGCCGCCGGCCTCAGCCAACGGCGGCGAGAACTCGCCCTGCACACCCAAACCCCCGTCTTCCTCAGCGCCCCGCTGGACAGCCCGGCGCTGCGCAGCGGCCTGGAACACATCAGGCTGCACAACCCGGACTACGCCTGGCTGGGCGTGATTGCGCCGGACGGCCGCATCGCCTCCGCCAGCGGCAGCCCGCCATCCCCGCGCATTGAATTCGCCGCCCCGCTGCATGACGAGGCCGGCAAGCTGCGCGGCGCGCTGGCCGCCCAAAGCGCCTGGGCCTGGGTGGCGACGCTGATCGCCGAACGCCTGCCGCGCGGCAGTGCCGGAGACGCGCCCCAAGTCTTCATCGTCAATCAAAACAACGCCCCCTTGTTTCCGCCCGGCGCACCCAGCCAGGCGGACATGCCCGCGCCGCTGAGCGGCCCCGGCTACCAGCAGGGCGACTGGGCGGATGGCGAAACCTACCTCTACGCCGACGCCGTGATAGACGACGCCCCCGGCCCCGGCTGGCGCGTCATCGTCCGCCAGCCGCCGCCGCAAGCGCCGGCCACCCTCAGCCGGCTGCGCTCCGCGCTGACCCTGCCCGGCTGGATCAGCACCCTGCTATTGATGGCCGTGGTCTACCGGCTGGCCGCCGCCTTCAGCCGTCCGCTGGAAACCCTGGCCCACACCGCCCAGCGCGTCAGCGCCGGCGATGAACAAGCGGACTGGAGCCTGCGCAGCGGCGCCCGCGAGCTGCAACAACTGGCCCAAGCCATGCAACAGATGACCGCCACCCTGCTGGCTCGCCGCGGCGAACTGGCCGCCGCCAACGCCGGCCTGGAGCAAAAAGTGGAGGAACGCACCGAGGCGCTGAGCGAAGCCAAACGCCAACTGGAAGAAAGAGCGGCGCAACTGGAACAACTGGCTCGCAGCGACGCGCTAACCGGCCTGGGCAACCGCATGGCCGCCGCGGAACGGCTGACGGCGGAATACCAGCGCTACCACCGCAGCCGCGCGCCCTACTCGGTGCTGTTGCTGGACGCCGACCACTTCAAACGCGTCAACGACAACCACGGCCACGCGGTGGGCGACCAAGTGCTGCAACAAATCGCCGCCGCCCTGAACGGCGCGGCGCGCGCCACGGACTTTGCCGCCCGCTACGGCGGCGAGGAGTTCCTGCTTCTGCTGCCGGACACCGACGCCGAAGGCGCGATGGTGCTGGCCGAACGGGTGCGCACGGCAATATCCGCTGCCTCCGACACCGTGGCCGGCGTCATCACCGTCAGCATAGGCGCGGCCACCGCCCGCGACGACGACGCCACCCACGAAACCATCGTCCAGCGCGCGGACGAGGCCTTGTATCGGGCCAAGGAGAATGGGCGGAATCGGGTGGAGGGGGC
>NZ_JAAOMA010000068.1:0-15884 GCF_011602385.1 Chromobacterium fluminis
AGTTCGTCAGGAATGAGCTTGGGTGCCTTGAGTTTCTTGGGTTTCTTGGTGGTCATTGCAACGGTCATGTAGCGTCCCTTTCGGTATCATCTCATGACCTCATGCACACAGAAAATCTGACAGGCTCCTCCGCGCACAACTCAATGCCCTGCTCGGGCGTGCCCGTATCCCGCCCTTGGCCGTCAATGATGTTACTGACCGCCCGCAGCACCAGCACCGGCGTCGAACCCAGCCGGCGGGCAGCGCGCATCACGCCGGAGGCTTCCATCTCAATCACGCCGCGGCCCAGTTCCAGCATTGCGGGAAACTTGTCGGCGGGCACCGGAAACTGGTTGCTGCTGAAGATCAACCCCGGCTTCACCCTAGGCAGGGCTTTCAGCTTCTCCAGCCAATAGGAGTCCACATCCCATGCCGTTTCCAACTGAGCGTGCGTATTGCTATTAAACAGGCAGGATTCAAACGGCGTGCCTTTCAGGATGGTGTCGATGCCGTGCAGATCCATTTGCACGACTTGCTTGCCGGCAACGACATCGCCAACCTCCCAGCCATCCCCCACCGCGCCCGAGGTCCCCATCAACAAGACCAGATCAATATCTCGCTGCAACAGCACGGCTTGAGTGGTCAAGGCGGCGTCTTCCGTGCCCACGCCGGTTTCGGCCAGGTAAAGCTGGTGGAGATTGTATTGAAGGCTGCGACAGGACAAAGCGCCGAGCATGGGCTCAGGCTTCCACGCGGCGGACAGCTGTTGCGACAGCCGGGCGGATTCGGCGGGGAAGGCCGCCAATAGCAAGATATTCATATAGAGCCCCAAATTAGGTGGTTTAACGGCGAAACCGCTATGGCGAATACGCTAGCGCCTTCCGGCAAGCAGCGCCGCGTCAGGCTCAAGCTGACGGTGCGCCGGCTTGTCCCCCAAGGCCGATGTTGATCAGCGGCTATGGTATTGGCAGACGTAAACCTACCAATGATCTCCAGAGGCTCCGGATAGCATGATGTGCTGAGGGGACTTACGCGCTTCTGTCGGTAATGAGTACGCGCGCCATGGGGCATGCATGGACTTCAAGATATCCTGCTCACACAGACCTGAGGACAGCTGCAAGACAATGGTGGTCATACCATTGTCCGCCGTAATTCCCTCCACCGAAAAAGCCGCGCTATGCGTAACAATATTCTCAATATCGCCCTGGCTTAAGGTGATGTCGCTGACTTTATGATGGCCAATGCTGATACTTAGCTGAATATGCCTGTTTTCATTGGACAAGGCGTTGAGTAAAGAGTCGTCGACAGCGACCTGAAATGACTTCGGCATGATATCTATACCTTTACCTAAGAGCGTGTTCATGACCTAGCCAGCAAGAGCGAGACAAGCCGAAATCACAACCGACATGCCTCGCAGCCAAGAATAATGCTAGACGCAACGCTACGCTTAATCTTTCCTGATTTTAATAGGACCAGTACTAAATTAAGAAGAAAAAACACACTCCACACCAGTACAGTCTATTTAAAAAACATAGCGCCTGAAGCCAAAGACATTAAAGACATCAATCATGCATAGAGAAAGGATAGATAAAACTGGAGCATCTCATACTCAGAAGTTTTGGCAAAACCTGGCACCCCTCAATTTAGTGAATGCTCAATTGTCTACTCCCACTGTACGGACTTAGTTTGTTCATTACTCATAAATAACCGGGTATCTTCCGTTGGAAACCATCCCTGTAACAGCAGGCGCTCGCCTGGAGCCAGGTATTTTTCCCGCACGCAAGGGAGGCTTATACTCGGTTCTACATTGCACCGTCCCTCTAGATAAGCCAAGTAAACAGTATTACCGCTATTTAGAACTGAACCATTCTCAAACGTGTATGACTGCCGCGCCTTACGTGGCTGCACGACCAAAATGGTGCTTAAACGGATTGAAGTGGTGAAGCGGGGGGTATCTCCCCGTGGTACCAATGCTCCTGGACGCTCGCGGAATGTGATCCGGTAATAGCGGGGATGGTCGTCCTGTGGACCACGATAGTAAAGCTTGAGCCAGTCGCTGGAATTAGGACGCAGCAACAACTGTTTAGGGGCATAAAGTAGCTCACCTGCCGGCGCTTTTCGCTCTACCGCATTACCGTAAGGTGGATCGCTCTCCTCGACCGACACATCGTAAAATCTCGCTTGTTGAGTGTCATTGAATACTTTTCGTGCCAGAAATGCAGTATCACTCCCCATAAAGTAGGTCAATTCCCCTACAGACAAGCCCCATGTTGAGGATGACAGGCCAAGCAAAATCCATAGGCTAATACTGATTTTTCTTAGAGAGAGCATCATACCCCTCAGTTAACCCAAGTTGCTTTTATCGTAACTTCGCCACTAGCTCTGGCCCGGCCTTCCCAAGCCTTGCCATTCACGTCATATAGTATCTGCGGATAAACTAAAGGAAACAGTAAATCCAGCCACAACCTACCTTCATACTGCGTTCCTAGGCTTTCTGACCACGGCATATTGGTAATATCAATTGGCCTATTAGAACAATCAGCCGCCACCAACTGACGGTTGGCGCCACTGGGACTCATAAAGGCCAAATCAAGCGGCAGCGCAATATCCTGTCTGCCAGCGGTGCTGAACTTGCAGTACTGGCGACCATCTTTAGGCAGGCTTATCTGCGGCCCGCTAATCTGTAAGCTTACCTTTGTCGCTTTGGATGGACCCGACTGTTTTATTTCATAAGGCAAACGCAGCTCAGTCTCTTTGCCTACCACAACCTGATAATAGTCGTTGATTTTATTTTCAGGCTCGCGCTCGAAAATAGCAATCTGATAGTTAATCTTTTTTAATTTCAACAGCGAGAACAAACCAAACTCACCAGCTAGCTGACTGGCTGTCGTGGGATAGATAGACAACTTTACGGCGTTGTCTAGATTAGCCTCATCTTTATCCTTGTCTAATAGGCTTTTCAAATAGCTGCTACTAATGCGAACCTTTAACCCATCTTTAATGGGGGTAGAGCTAAGTTCTTTGCCATTATTAACAAAAACAACGCCATTGATGTTGGATTTCAGAGTAAAAAGTCCTAGCGTTCCGGCATTTTCTATTTGCAATGGACAGTCCATGCTCGTGCCATTTTCATTGATTTTACAAATGCTTTTCGATGACAGCAGTTTTCCCTGAGGGGACACTGAAATCTCCTCAGAGAGTTGGCTTAGTTTTGCCGTTTTTATTGGGCTAAATTGCAAAACTGTTTTTCGCATCCCACTGCCACTTATCACGCTACTCTCAAACTTAGGCACATCATCTGTATCTGAACACTGATAAGTATCTAGGCTGGTGACATTTACAATGTCATCACCAATTAATGCACCTACAAAAGCTTTTAAGTTTGATCTTATTTGCAATCCTCGTGGATTGGCATCTACGCTGCTACTACCCAGATAATTGGGATAGCTGGCTGGCCAAAAAATTACCCTATTATAATCAAGAAAGGTTTTTTTGCCACACCTGCTCTTCCATTTAAAAGGAAGACTGCTATTAATACCATCTTGACCTTCCGAAGTTTTAGACAACAAAGGGTAAACAGTGTTATTTCTCTTCGTTTGAAAATAAAAACCAACAGATAAGCTATAATTCCACCCGCTACTCCCCTTAAATGGAAAAGAAATAGCAAGCGCAGATTGCTGACTGTTAGCGACACTATAGTAGCCCATAATTCCACCATTAACAAAGCTCCCTGTTGAGGCAATATAATAGGCCTCTTCACCCGCTTTGGCATTAAGCTGGATGACTACAGGTTGAATGGTCTGACTCCCACCATCGAGGAGTTTCCCTCCTTTCACCTCCCCTGGACTACTACCCGGTGCAGCTAAACTAGAGTTGATCAGCAACAGCAACAGACAGGTGCAACACCACTGAGAAAGCTGGGCTTTGCTCAAATAGTTCATTACGGTTAATCCTTTCATCAAAGCGGCAACCATTTACGAAGTAGTCGGCTGCGAGCAGGAAACCTGATTTACCCAAGCAGCCCCCTGCGCCTGGCTCAGATCCAATTCAAGCTGGCATTGTGAATTATCCGCCATCCGGTATTCCACACTTGGCTGGGTTTTATCCACATCGATAACAAAGGAACCATCATCCGCGGTGGTGGCCTGGCCGATATGGTTGCGCAAGATCACGCCGGATCGCGGCCGGCCATTTTCCATCAGCACACCAAATACGGTTACCAATTGGCGCAGTTGCGGCTGCATGGCGGCGACATTGCCGGGATAGAGCACTAAATGACGTTCTGCCTGCTGAATCTCGAAATTAGCCGGTGATTTTGGGCTGTTGCGCAGTTGGACATCTACCTGGCTGAAGGCCGGCATGCCAACAAAGGTGGAGCGGCCGGACAAACGGCTGGGGCGCTGATTGACCAGCAGTTCAAGCTGACCAGCAGCTTGTTGGTTCAATTTTACGATCATGCCAGCCTCTGACTGGGCATGGCCCCAACCCAGGCCAGCCTGATTCCAGGCCATACTGCCGCTGAGACTACCGTTAAAATAGAGACCGCCATGGTTGCTATTTTTACCAGCGCTGGTATCCCAACTGAAATGAGAAGTTTTGCCATTGCCGTTGAGATTGAAATAGCTATTGCTGTTGCCAGAGCCGCCCTCTTGGCTTGAGCTTGCACTGTGGCTCAAAGACCGACTATTCCCCAGATTGCCGCCCAGGTAATCCAGCCCGTCGATATTTTTCGGTTGCCACGAGGCTTTGATTCCCATGCTTTCACTGTCACGGGTTCGGGAGTAATCCAGCCCGGCGCTGCCAAAGCTCAAGGTCAGGTTAAGGCTGGCATAAAAAGACTGCTCATTAGGCGTGCCGCTGCGCTGAGACCAGGTTTTACCGGTGTTCAGTTTAAGCTCCAACAACTTATTCTGAAATAAGGTCTGACCAAAGTCCAGCCGCAGATCCCGGTTACCAGAAAGATAATCTCGCCCCAAGCTAAGGTTCAAATTACTGTATCGTTGGCTATTAAGGAGGCGCTGCAAATCCAACGAACCACCTAAACTCAAATAGCGCCTTACCGTCTTGCTGTCTTCCTCAGAATTAGTCAACCGGTATTTATCGTAACGTCGACTGTTATCGTAACTGCTCCAGATGTTGGCAGGCCCCAGATTGACGGACCCGGACAGCGTAGCGTTATAACTACGGTTGCTGGCCACACCTAGTTGGCTAGTAATAGAGCCATAGGTAAACTGCCAATTTAGCGTGGGTTCAAACGCAAGCAGATCATCATAGTGATATACCGTAGCGCTGACATCAGCCCAGCGGGTATTCCATTGCCCAGTCGCGCCAAGCAAATGGGTATTGCCATTACCGGAAGCCGCTTGATAAATACCGCCAAATAATTGAAATGCCAGGTCTTTTCCTTTTCCATAACTAGCGGTTTTATGCACCATTTCATTCTGCTTTGACACTACCTCCCCATTGACAACCACTTCCAGCCGAACTGGGTAATTTCCTATAGGGAATGGCGCGGTATCCACTTCCTGATTGCCGATGGGCAAAGTTTGGACATGAATGAGCTTATTGTCTCGATAGACATTGACCTGTCCACTAGCGGGCATGAAGACAAAGATAGGTATCCGCGACAGGCTGCTATCCATGGACTGAGAACGCCCCATATTGCCGGCACTCACACCATAAAACTTGCCACCTTGTGTGTATGAAACATTACCGATCTGATTGAGTCCCCAACTTCCCAGGTAACCACCAGTTATTTTAATACCTTGTACGTCCCGCTCTAGTCTTGCTTCATAGATGTCGCCAGTGGTTCGGGTGCGGGCATCACCATCCAGATATAAATGGGTGCTACCATAGGCGGATAAAGACTGTAACCGTAGATAGCCGTCGTCCCGCTGGCTATCGTTACGAGAGAATGCTGCATTGTAATTAAACAAACCACTTACATGCTGTTCTGTACTATCGGGCAGGGTCAATATCCGAGAGCGTGCATTTTGTTCAAAAGCAACCGCCGGCACAGTGACAAGCAATTCAAATGCTCTGATATTGAAACATAGATTGAATGGCGTGGCTTCACCATGTTCAGAACCTTCAATCAAGTCGGACGTTTTACACTGCTGATAAGGAATTGGGCGGTCGTACTGCTGTTGCCATAGTTTCTGGTATTCCTGGGTGAGTGAACCCTGTTTCAGAACGGCTTGCGTCAGAATTAACTGACCATCGGAATAACGAACACTGGCCCGCCCCGCCTCTTCAGCCTGCCCACCAGGAGTACGCATACGCAAAGGTACTTCTACCCCTTTTTCCAGCAACGAGAAAAACTCCGGGGGAAAATCATCTTGCGCCAGTGGATTATTTACCCGATCAGAGTCTGGCACATCCATAGTATGGGCCTTGGATTGGGCAAATACTTTTGAACTAATCAGCACCAGCTGGCTGAGCAACAATACTGTTAACGAGACTTTGAATGGAGCAGGAGGCAAAAATGAAATTGATTGGCGCACAGAATGGCTTTCTTGGAGTTTGAAACTAATCACTCTTGAGCTGGTATATGGATATACTCCGACCCTCTCCACACTCCATAGCCGTCAAACTTTTTGAAATGCTTTGAAAAATCAACACTTTCACCTGGCAATAAAAACGCATAGCGCGAGCAGGTTTCAAGCTGCTTAGAACCACTATTGGAACACTGCCCACTTGTCAGCATACGAATAAATGTATTGCCAGTGTTGCTCATTTTGCCCTTACCATTTACCTCATAGGTAAATTCAGCTTGACGCGGACGCACCACCAAAACCGTATTTATGGTAATTTGCCTTTTGGTTTTCAGTGATGTTTGATTGGTAAGCTGAGTAAGCGCGGGTAGATCCTGTTCAGAAAACCTCAACTGATAGTAGCGTTCCTTACCATCCACCGGCCCTTGATAATACAACTTGACATTAGCCGTTTTGTTTGGACCAATTACCTGTGTAGCCGGTGACACCAACAACTCAGGCGCCCCCCTTTGCAGAGGCTTCATATTTTTAGGGTTATCCACCGGAATAATGCTAACATTGACAAACTTGGCAACCTTATCTTGATTGCCAAATGCTTTGCTAACAAAGGAGTCACCTGACTCCAAAACAGTGGTTAAAGCTCCCACATGAATGGCATTGACCGGAAAACTGCTAAACATTAGCCACACGCAGGACAGCAACTTTATTTGATAGGTTTTCATGTTAGATGAGAAGCTTGGCCAAAATGACCATGCTTCATATTAAACAGACACAAGGACAGAAATGGATGGAAGTACCCGCCAGACAGAAAGGCGGGCATCTCCAGCACCTCTGGATTCAGTAGATAGAAGCTCTTGGACTCAAGCCACTACATCTACATCTGGGGTTAAGCACCACTCCAGGATGCATTAAATATCATTTCCACAGCCCCATTAAAAACACCATCGGACAAAGTGTTAAGCTTATCACCACTTACTGGGTTCTTATCAGCATCCACACCTCCAGCAATGTGAAAGCGCACTTCTACATTACGGGCTTCGTGATAACTGCCTTTCGGCGTGGAATGGGCCCCTGGCTTCGAAATATTCATATGCCCCATTCCATCTGCGGCTATCTCAACGCCATCCTTGTTACCTCGCAAAATTTCTACAGGCTTCTCATCATTAACAGCAACTCCACCGAGAATGGCAGCCACTTTAACATTGCCTTTTTCTGGCCCTGCAATATGGCTCAATGTACGCCCACCCAATTGCGCGGTCAGCTTATATTGACTAGCATCTGCCTGACTTCCCATCTGAATGGTTAAGCCACTAGTAGGGGTGGTAAACAAACCCTGATTCGGGTTCCAAGTAAAATTCAGCGAGTCGCTATTAGCAAAAACATTCAAATCCACATCGGTTTTTTTAACAACTTCCGCATTCCACTTAACAGAAGCATTATAAGTGGTTTCAGCCGCGACCGCTCCTTGCGATAGACCTAAAGTCAATACAGACATCACTACCAATCCAACTTTTCGCATACACATCACTCCTTTATTGGGTAAGGTTACAGCACCAGATAAATCTCTAATAGGCTCCAACATTTTCCATTTCTATTCTTAAAAAACATATATGACCAGTACTAAATTCAACCAGACAAAACAGGATAAAACCGAGACTGGACAATAGTATTTATTTGAGAGTTTCATCCATATTCTCCACCCCAGCCACTGCTCTAACTTTGACTGACCATGCAGCTAAATCAAGACAATAACAGTGATCATGACTCCCCCCCCCTCATAAACAATTTTGTCTTAGGCTGAGGACTGAGTTGATATAGACGCTCACCCAACTCCATCGGCACCACCTCGTCGCCGGAGCAATGAATGAATAGTTTTGGCGCGGCAATGGCCGGCAGTTTGGAATAGGAGGAGAAGTTATGGCGGATCAGCGCGTCAAACGGCAGCCATGAGGCGGTATAGGATTTGGCGATGTCCGCGATGGACAAGAAACCGCCGTCGATAATCACCCCGTCCACGCCCAGCGATACCGCCGCCATGTCCATGGCGATGGCGCCGCCCAGAGAGTGGCCGTACACCAGGTGCTTGGACGCCTCCGGCGACAGTTTCTTGAACGCCTGCCAGGCGGTCCGGGCGTCGGCGTAGACCGAACGCTGCGAGGGTAAGTACCAGGCGCCTTCTCCGTAACCGCGGTAGTCGATTGCCATCACAGCCAGACCCAGCCGGCGCAGGCTGAGGATCAAATCGATATCGGTGTACAGCGTGCTGTCGTTGCCGTGCAAAAACAGCACTGCCGGCGCGGCGGGGGATTTGGCCGGCAACCACCATGCATGCACCAGGCCGCCGCCTTCCGTCTTGGCAATCGGTAGCCAGGTTTCCTGGTAAGTCACCCCGTAATCTTGCGGGGTTTTGCCGGTTTGATACGAGGGACTGAGGATGAAGTATCGCTGCGCCAGCTCCCACAAACTCAGCGCCAGTAGAACGGCGGCCAACAAGACCAGAGTTTTTTTAAGCGTGCCCATGCGCACCGCCAGACTTTGAAACACTACCCGCCATCAACAGAGCACCTAGTTCAATATAAACGCCATGCTCGCCTGCTTGCCGTCTTTCAGGCCCAGACGAAAATCAATCCGGCAGCATAGCGATGCTCAGTGCGGGGGGATATTTGACCAGTACGAAATGCGCGCCGCGCGGCGGGGATCACACCTTAAAACGACTATACTGGCCGGCCTATGCGTTAGCAGACACGCAGGATGCGCGGGAACCCGCGGCGGGGAAGCGGCACCAAGAAAGGGCCGCCGGGAGAAAAACACATGTCAGGACTTGAACAGCAGCAAGAGGTCGGCGTCGCGTTCCGCGCCCAGTTTGCGCATGGCGCTGGCTTTTTGGGTGCTGATGGTTTGCTTGCTGCGCTTGAGTTTAGCGGCGATGTCGTTGACGGTGAGCCCGGCGACAAAGAGCCGCACCACTTCGGCTTCGCGCGCGGTCAGGTCGCGCTTGGCGGCGGGTTGGGCCAGGTGGTCCGCCTCCAGCAGACGCTCCACTGCCGGGGAGAAGTAGGCCGTTTTAGCCATGGCGCCGTACACCGCCGGCAATAGGTGCTCGATGGCGTCGGATTTGCTCAGTATGCAGTGAATGCCCAAGCCGCGCAGCGAGCGCACCACCAGGGCGTTGTCCATCATGGTGAGCACCACGATGCCCAGTTCCGGGTACAGCCGACGCAAGCGCTCGAACATGGCCGTGCCATCGCCGGACTCGCAGCCGGGCATGGAATAATCGGACACCAGCACATCGCAAGGCTGGTTGGCCAGCATGTCCCACAGAGCGGTGGCGCTATTGGCCCGGCCCGCCACGCGGATGGAGCGCTGGCCTTGCAAAGCGTGCTCCAAGCCGCTGAGGACAGAGGGGTGATCGTCCACCAAGAAGACTTTTATTTCCGCCATAACCATGTCGCCCACATGAAATTTCAATAATTATTGTCAAGACAATCTATTTTTATAGATAAGCAAATATCCTGAATATGGTCAACCGCCCAGCCAAGTCTCACCCCGGAAGCCGCATGCGCAATTCAAGCCCGCCCTCCCCTGAAAGCCAGCCACTCGGCCGCTTGCGGCGCATCCAGCGCGTCACTTTGTTTGGCGGCGGCGCAGCCATTTCGCTGGCCCTGCTGGCCTTGACCGTTCTGACCCTCTGGCTGGCCGGTAAGGAGATGTTGTCCGACCGCCAACAGATATTCGATGCTGAAAACACGGCGCTGAAGGTGATGCTGCGGGGACATGCGATTGATCTCCACCACCAGGTCAGCCAAGCCGAGGCTGCGTGGAAGACGCTACCCAAAGCCTCTCCCGCGCTGCGGCGCCAATTCACCGCACATAACGGCGAAGCCTGGCTGCAAGCCTCTCCGTCTCATCCTCCTACACGAATCTTGGGCAAGCTCTCCGCCCAGTACCCCGCCTCCCGTTTTGAACCCTATCTGGCGCTGGCGGAGCATACCGCCAGCGCCATGTGCGGCGGCGATTGCGAGTTGAGAAAGTCGGTAACCGCCTATTTATATAGCCCGGACCACCGATTTTTGACGATTATCTCTCCCAGCTTGTCCTCGTCTGTGTCAGCCCAGCCGAACACCAAAGAGGCTCTCTGGCAAAGGGCTTTCGCCAATATGCCCAATCCAACGGCCGCCAACGGCCGAGCCGGCCGTCAGCCAGTCTGGCTGGCCGCCGCCGCCGCGCCGCTGACCCGCCGCCCCGCTATCCGCTTGGCGCAAGCCGCCGTGGTGGACGGCGCGCCTATCGCCGTATTCGCCAGGGATATCCGCATCGATACTTTGCTGAATACCTGGCGGCCAGATATTGATGATGAAACCACCTTGCTGGCCGGTTCCGGCGGCCCCTTTTATCTGGGTCTTGGCCCCGAGTCAAAACAAGGCGCGCAACTCATTGCAAAGCTTCGCGCCATGGCCTTGCCTGCAATAGACCACACGGTGTCCGATCTCCAATACCGCGACGGTTTGTTCATCTTGCGCGCGCGCCTCCCCACCCTGGACTGGGTCCATATCCAGATATTCCCTTGGCACGGTTTGCTGAACGACCTAAGGCTACCGCTGATCATCAACCTCAGCGCTCTGCTGTTTGCCCTGCTTTGCCTGTGGACCTTCATTCTGTTGCTGGATCGAAGAATCTTCAAACCCGCCTTCAACAATGCCCAGCGTATTTTCGAAAGCGAGAACCTGAACCGCATCATGGTGGACACCGCGCCGTCCGGCCTGACGCTGCTATCCGTCGCCAGCGGCAATGTACTGCTGGAAAACGAGGTGATGCGGCAATGGACCCGGATGGGTTCAATTGCCCACCCGCCCCTGCACCTGCAATTGCTGGACACCCACTTGGCCGCATCCCCGCTAGGCACCACGCCTTGCCACCGGGACATTCAGTTTGCGCTGGAGGACGGCAGCGCCATGGAGTTGCACAGCACCACGATGGCCACGCGCTATCAGGGCATCCGGGTCCTGCTGTGCAATGTGGTGGACATCACCGCGCGCAAGGCGCTGGAACGCCAGCTGGAAACCTCTCGCCAAACAGCGGAGGCGGCCAGCCAGGCAAAATCGTCCTTTGTGGCCATGGTCAGCCATGAAATCCGCACCCCGCTGCACGCCATCGTCAGCAGCTTGGACTTGCTCGGCCGCGCCCGGCTGGCCGCACCGCAACAACAGCGCTTGTCCGTCGCCAAGCACTCGTCGCAGGCGCTGCTGGCCATCATCAACGACATTCTAGACCTGTCCAAGGTGGAAGCCGGGCTGATGAGCGTGGAGAGCATCCCTTTCGATCTGGCCGCGCTCGGCCGCGAAGCCGCGGCCGTCATGGAGCCCTTGGCCCGCGCCAAGGGCTTGGAATTCTCCTGCATGATAGACGCGCAATTGGCGCCGGCTTATCTGGGCGACCCCGGCCGCATCCGGCAGATCATGCTGAATCTGCTGGGCAACGCCATCAAGTTCACGCTCAGCGGCGAGGTGCAGCTGGAAGTCTATCGGCAGGACGACGGCCTCCCGAATTCGCCGGTAATCATTGGCGTGAGCGACAGCGGCGTGGGCATTCCCGCCGAATACCATGATCAGGTCTTCACCGAGTTCTCTCAGGCGGACGCCTCCATCACCCGCCGCTTCGGCGGCACCGGCCTGGGCCTGTCGCTATGCAAGAAGCTGGCGGAATTGCTGGCGGGGACGATCGAATTCACCTCCACTCCCGGGGTGGGCAGCACCTTCGTCGTGACCCTGCCCTTGCCGCCATCCGCCGCCGCTGCCGTGGCAGAACCGCCCGCGGTTTCGCCAAGCCCGGCTGCTCTAGCGGCCCGCATCCTGGTGGTGGACGACCATCCGGCGATTCGGGCGCTGATCCAGGACCAGCTCCGCGAACTGGGCCACCAGGCGGATATCGCCGCCAGCGGAGCCGCCGCGCTGGCGCTGGCCGTCCGCCACGATTACGCCCTGGTGCTGACCGATCTGAGCATGCCGGACATCAGCGGCTACAACCTGGCCCAAGCCCTGCGAGACAGCGGCTTCACCGCCCCCATCGTCGCCATCACCGCGCAAGCCGGCAGCGCGGAACAGCCGCTCTGCGCTCAGGCCGGCATCGACGAGCTCATGCTCAAGCCCTTTACCCTGGAGGAACTGGACCGCGTGATCCGCAAACGCCTGGCCTTGCGCCCCGCCGAAGACCGCCCGGCCGCCAGACCGCCCGCGCCCTTGTCCGCCACCCGGCGCGCCGAACTACTGGACGCGCTCGACCATTCCCTGCTGCTGATGAGGCAAGCTTTGGAACAGATGGACTCCACCCCGCTGATGCAACAGTTGCACGCCACCAAGGGGGCTTTCTCCATGGCCGGCTTAACACCAGTAGCAACTTTGTGCGTGGAAATCGAGCAAGCCGTGGCAGCCGGCCTGCGCGAAGAAACCGGCGCGCTGCTGGACCGGCTGGAGGCGCTGGCGCATGCGAGGCTGTCCCAGGGCTAAGACCGCTATCGCGGCCCGGGGACATCGGCGACAATGGCCAGGCACTTAGACCCCTACCCAAGAGGAGCCGCCATGAAAATATCCGATCTTCCATTCGGCATCAGCGATTGGTCCACGCTGGAACCCACTCCACACGCCGGCGAAACCGGCTTCGCCTATTGGCGCACCCAGCGCTTCGGCGACATCCGCGTCCGCATGGTGGAATACACGCCGGGCTACCGCGCCGATCACTGGTGCGTCAAAGGCCACATCCTGTTGTGCCTGGAAGGAGAACTGCACACCACGCTGGCGGACGGCCGCAGCTTCACCTTGAAGCCGGGCATCAGCTATCAGGTGGCCGACGACGCCGAGCCGCATCTGTCCCATACCGAAACCGGGGCCAAGCTGTTCATCGTCGATTGACGCCGGCTCAAGCCGCCCTCGCGTGGCCCCTGGGCTCATCCACGCCAAAACGCTCATGGGCCGTGCAGCGACGTAAAGGATTTCACTCCGCATCCCAATTACGAAACGAGCCAACATGAAAAAACTCGGCCTGCTGGGCGGCATCAGCTGGGTATCGACGCTGGATTACTATCGCTATCTGAATGAAGGCGTCAACGCCGCGCTGGGCGGCCTTAATTTTGCCGAGTGCGTCGTCTACTCGCTGAATTTCAACGATATCCAGCAGCGCGGCTGGGATGACTGGGAGCACACTTACTCCATTCTGCTCAAGGGCTGCCTGCATTTGAAAGCCGCCGGAGTCGAAGCCATCGTGCTGTGCGCCAATACCGCGCACGTCCTAGCCGATCGCCTGGAAGCGGCGGCCGGCCTCCCCATCATTCATATTGCAAGCGCTACAGCGCGGGAGGTATCCCGGCAACAGCTGCGGACCGTCGGCCTGCTAGGCACCAAGTTCACCATGGAGCTGCCGTTTTTTCAGGACAAGCTCAGCCGGCACGGCATCCGCGCCTTGATTCCGGAGCCGCAGGATGCGCGCGATTTCATTCAGAGAACCCTGCGCGACGAGCTGGGCCGCGGCATGGTTTCTCCGGCTACCAAGGCCGCTTATCTGGGGCTGATTCAGCAACTGATTGAGCGCGGCGCCGAGGGCATCGTCTTCGGCTGCACCGAGCTTCCGCTGCTGTTGAGCCAGGCCGACGTGCCGGCGCCGGTGTTCGACACCACCCGGATTCATGTCGAAGCCGCGCTTGAGTTCGCGCTCTCGGATACGGTGTTCCCGCAATAGGGGCTTAGGTCGAAAGAGCTACAGGCGCGCGCCCCGCTCCCACATATACTGCCCGCATATCGCCAATGGCGAAATGCCACCCACCCCGCATCAAGGACACCTCATGCTCACTAGCGCCCGCAATCAATTCGCCGGTAAAGTCGCCGCCATCCATCCCGGCGTGGTTAACGACGAGATCGACATCGCCCTGCCGGGCGGCGACGTGATCACCGCCGTCATCACCCAGCGCAGCACCGCCAACCTGGGCCTGACCGTGGGCGGCGAAGCCTTGGCCATCATCAAGGCGCCCTGGGTGATCCTGGCCAACCCCGAGGCCGGCATCAAACTCTCCACCCGCAACCGCCTGGAAGGCCGGGTGTCCGCGCTGCGTCCGGGCGCGGTCAATACCGAGGTGGAAATCCGCCTCAACGGCGGCGACGCCTTGGTGGCCATTGTCACCAAGGAAAGCGCGGACGGCCTGGATCTGGCCGTCGGCAAGGCAATCGTCGCCTTCTTCAAGGCCTCCCACGTGATTGTCGGCGTCCGCACCTGAAGTCAGCCGGCGGTCTCCCCCGCGCGGAAATTCCATAGGCTCCATGCGGCAAGCCATTACGCCCTCCCCGCTCGTCGCCGGTCGCGCAGATAACGCCACACGCCGTTCAGGATGGCCGCCGGCGACAGTTCGGCCATGGCCAGCAAGCCATGGCCTTGGTGATAGTCCGGGTTGTGTTCGACAAAATAGCGCGCAGCCGGGCGCGGATGCCGCAGCCAGAACTGGTGGTCCGTTTGACTGTCTCGGGTCAGAATGCCCAGCTTCACCACATAAGGTCGTTCCGGCGCGGGAACCGCCATGCCGAAACTGCCGCACAACTCCGCCGCCAGCCGCGCCAGCGGCTGCTCCATGCCCCGCTCCGGACTGGGCCACATTCCTGCGGCGTATTTATGCATCTGGATGAAGCTGGACGGGTGGATCATCGCGCCCAGAAAGTACATCCGCCGCCACGGGCTGCGCAGCCAGTAGCGCAGCATGCAGCCGGCCAGAAACGGCATATTGCTGTTGCGGCCGCGGTAGTCTTTGAGCAGCCCGGCCTGACCCCGCAAGATTTTGACCTCGCGCCCCGCCGCGCGGCGCTGGAACAGGTGAACGGCGCAATAGCCCACCGCCTGGCCGTGTTCTCCGCGATGCAGCAAAATGCTGCTGTGCTCGGACTCCGGCAACACCATCTTGCGGAAGGCCGCCCGGTCCAGGCCGCTGAAGACGGCGTCGTGCACTTGGTAGGCCTCGTCGACCAAGCGCTCGCGCCCGGCCGGGGTCAACAAGTGTGGATAAAGAGTGTCTGAATGAGTGATGGTGCCCATGGGTCCTCGCACTGTGTGGCGACGTCGAAACGCAGCGGATGGTAAGCAGCGGGTCCGGACACAACCACTGACAGATATGTCACTGTTGTTGTTTCTTGATGGAACCGTCCAAACGCGACTGGCTGCGTCCACTTTGACCGTCGGCGCATGATCCCGCCGCAAAAAAACCCCGCCAAGGCGGGGTTTGTCGGTTGATGCTGCGGATCAAGACTTGGCCAGCGTTTCCCAGCCGCCGCCCAGCGCCTTGTACAGGCCCACCACCGCGTTGAGTTGATCCAGCTTGGCGCTGACCAGGCCCAGTTCCGCCTGGAAGCTGTTGCGCTGCGCGTCCAGCACATCCAGATA
>NZ_JAAOMA010000069.1:0-15143 GCF_011602385.1 Chromobacterium fluminis
CCCGAGAACCTGTCCAAAAGTCGCGCGCCCCCCCGTAGCCGCAACTTCGCTCACGTGTTGCGGAGGGTCACGCCCCCTGCTACATGTGGCATTATTTTCCTTTTTCGGAATTTTTTTGATATACAAATTCCGAAAAAGGAAAAATATCTTTGACGTAGGAATGTGACAGATTTAATCTGAACTCAGATCATCTCGTGGCGTGCCGGCATGCCGGCGCCTGATAACCAAAAGGAAACCGAAGTGGCAGATGAATACAAACTTGATGAGTTGGACCTGGCCATCGTGGAAGCGCTCGGCGACAACGGCCGGCTCTCCCCCTCCGAGATTGCGACAAGAATTGGCGACATCTCGGAACGGACCGTCCGCTCCCGTCTCGCCGCCATGATTGAAAACAAGCTCATCTATGTCGGCGCCATGCCGGACCCATCGGCCGTTGGCGCCAGCGTGCTGGCCGACGTCACCATCGATGTCGAGCCCGGCAAGGTGTCCGAGGTGGCTAACCGGCTGGTGGACTTTGAGTGCATCAACTATGTGGCGATCACCTCCGGCGGCCAAGCCATTGCCATGGCCATGTCGGCCGCCAGCAACCTGGAATTGCTCGAGTTTGTCGACACGGTGATCGGGAAAATTCCAGGCGTGCGCGCCACCAATGTCGTCATCCTGCTTTCCATCCTCAAAACCTTTGGCTGGAAGACCAAATCGGCCGAGAAGTTGCGGGCCAAGCTGCAAAACCAACCATAAACGTATCGCAACGATCAGTACGGCATCGGTATAGGGGAAGTGTAATGTACAGAATCGGTATCGACGTCGGCGGCACCAATACGGACGCCGTCGTGCTCAAGGGCCAGCAGGTGGTGGAAAGCGTGAAGCTTCCCACTACCGAGGATGTCATCACCGGGGTCACCAGCGCCCTGGCGGTTGTGATGGCAAAGGGCGCTATCACGGCGGACAGCGTGTCCGCGGTGATGATAGGCACCACTCATTTCCTGAACGCCTTGATTGAAGGCAATGGGCTGAACAAGGTGGCGGTGCTGCGCTTGTGCGGCAAGGCCACCGCTTCGCTGCCGCCGATGGTGGATTGGCCGCCGGCGCTGCGCGAGCAAGTCTCCGGCTATGTGTCCGCCTTGCCCGGCGGCGCGGAATACGACGGCGCGCCAATCGCCGAGCTGGACGTGGCCAAGCTGAAGGCGGCCTGCCGCGATATCCGGGAACTGGGCCTGACTTCCATCGCCATCAGTTCCGTGTTTGCCCCGGTCAAGGCCGACGATGAAAATCGGGCGCGCGACATTGTGATGGCCGAAATTCCCGGAGCCAGGGTTTCTCTGTCCCATGAGGTGGGCCGGCTTGGCTTGCTGGCGCGGGAAAGCGCCTGCATTCTGAATGCCAGCCTGCACAAGCTAGGCCAAAAAACCTTATCGGCGCTGTCCCAAGCCCTGGCGAAGCTTGAGCTCAACTGCCCGCTCTACCTGACTCAGAACGACGGGACCTTGATGAGCGCCGCCTATGCCGAGCGTTTCCCCATCTTCACGCTCGCCTCCGGCCCAACCAATTCCATGCGCGGCGCGGCGTTTTTGTCCGGGCTGAAAAACGCCATTGTGATCGATATCGGCGGCACCACTTCGGACATCGGCCTGCTGGTCGAGGGCTTTCCCCGGGAGCGGGTGCAAGGCGCGGAAATTGCCGGCGTGCGGACCAATTTCAAAATGCCGGATGTGTTGTCCGTTGGGCTCGGCGGCGGTTCCATCGTCAATAGCGCTGGAAACGAGCTCTCCATCGGCCCGGTCTCGGTGGCTTACCGGCTCAAGCAAGAAGCCAGGATTTTCGGCGGCGACACCCTCACCGCCACCGATATCGCCGTCGCGCACGGGCTGCTGGTTCTGGGCAACCCCGCCATGCTGGGCGATCTCTCTCCCGCGCTGGTCGACCGTGCCGTCAAGCAGATGCAAGACATGCTTGCGGCCGGCATCGAAAGGATGAAGCCCGGCAAGCAGGATATCCCGGTCATTCTCACTGGCGGCGGTTCCGTGCTGGTCAAAGGCGAGCACATCGCCAACTGCCAGGTGATTCGCCCTCCTCATTACGCGTCGGCCAATGCCGTTGGGGCGGCCATCGCTCAAATCTCCGGCGAGGTGGACAGGATCTTCTCCGTGGAGCGGGACCAGCGCGCCGCGGCCCTGGAGGCGGCCAAAACCGAGGCCCGGCAGAAAGCCGTCGCCGCCGGAGCCAAGCCCGACACGGTAGACATTGTGGAAGTGGATGAAACCCCTCTGGCCTACCTGCCGAACAATGCAACACGCATCCGCGTCAAAGCCATCGGAGATTTGCTGGCATGAAAAACTGGATTCTGAACGAGCAAGACCTGGATTACATCGCCCTGGGGGCGGCCGTCTTGGGCACTGGCGGCGGCGGCAACTCCTACCTGGGCAAATTGCGCGCGCGCGAACAATTGCGCGCTGGCCGAAGCATCGAGGTGATGTCGCCGGATGCGCTGGATGACGAGGACGCCATTATCTGCGTCGCCGGCATTGGGGCGCCAACGGTGGGCTTCGAAAAAATCGAAGAAGGGCAAGAATGTCTGCGCGCTTTCCGGGCGGTGGAGAGCGAGTCCAAGATCCAGGCCCGAGCCTTGATGACCGATGAGATAGGCGGGTCCAATTGCTTTGAACCGATGATTGTCGCCGCGCTCACCGGCCTGCCGGTTGTCGACGCCGACGGCATGGGCCGCGCTTTCCCGGAGATGCAGATGAGCACGCTTGCCATTGCCGGCTGTCCGGTTTCTCCCTTTGCGCTGTCGGACGATAAAGGCAATGTCGTGGTATTCCGCCATGTCATTTCCTTCCACTGGCTGGAAAAACTGGCGCGGGCCAGCACAACGGCGATGGGCTGTTCCGCCGGGTTCGCGCTAGCGCCGATGACCGGGCTGGAAATCAAAAACCACGGCGTCCATCACACCATCAGTCAAGCCTGGAGTTTAGGTAAACAAATCAGCGACGCGCGCGACAACAAAATAGACCCTATCGGCGCGCTGCTCGCGGAAAACAACGGCCGCCTGCTCTTCAAAGGCAAGATTTCGGATGTGAGCCGCGCCACCAGCAATGGTTTTGCTCGCGGCCAAGTTGAGCTAGATGGTTTGGATGGTCATTCAGGAGAGGGGATGGAGATCGACTTCCAAAACGAAAACCTGATCGCCCGCGTCAACGGCGAGGTGGTGGCCACCGTGCCGGATCTCATTTGCGTGTTGGATTCCGAATCCGGCCAACCGATAGCAACCGAGGAGATTCGTTTCGGCCTCCGGGTATCGGTCATCGTCCTGCCCGCCTCGCCGCTGCTGCGCACTCCGCAAGCGCTGGACGTCGTTGGCCCGAGAGCCTTTGGCTACGACCTGGACTACCAACCGGCGGCGGACTACGTCAAACCGCTGCAGCGCCATGCCAAGCCCAACCAGCCGGAATTGATTGCCGGCTAAACCCCGGCTTACGGCTTAGCTTTGATCCAATACCGCAGGGAGCATCCAAATGAAGCCATCCGCATCTCGTTTGACCGCCGCTTGGGTTTGCGCCGGCCTTCTGTCCTCTCTTCTCGCCATGAGCAGCAGCGCCAGGGCTGGGGACGACAATACGCTTAACGTCTACAACTTCTCAATGAATATCGGCCGCGATACCGTACGCAAATTCGAGAAGGAAACCGGCATCAAGGTCCGCTACGACATTTACGACACCGACGATACGCTGCTGACCAAGCTGATGGTTGGCCACTCCAATTACGACGTGGTCTTTCCCAGCAGCAGTTACTTTATCAAAGAGATGGGAGCCGGACTTTTCGCCAAGCTTGACCAGAAGAAGATTCCCAACGCCAAGAATATAGATCCTCAAATCAGCAAGGCCTTGATCAATATTGACCCCAAAGCCAGCTATGCCGTGCCTTATATCTACGGCGTGACCGGTGTGGCCTACAACGCCACGGAAGTCCGGAAACGCCTTGGCAGCGAAGCGCCAGTGGACAGCTGGGATCTGGTTTTCGACCCCAAGTGGGTGGCCAAGCTGAAGGGCTGTGGGGTTTCCCTGGTGGACAACGGCGCGGAGACGGCAACCGACGCCTTGCTCAAACTGCGCCTGAACCCCAATTCCAAATCGCCAGCCGACTATAAAGCCGCGTTTACGCAGTTGAAGAAAATCCGCCCTTACGTCACCCAATTCAACTCATCAACCTATATCGACGAAATGGCCAACGGCAGCCTATGCGTTTCCACCGCGTTCTCGGGCGATGTCTTAACCGCCAAACTACGCGCCAAGGAAGCCGGGCACCCAACCGATCTGAAGTTTGTGATCCCCAAGGAAGGCGCCCCCTTATGGATTACCTTGATGGCGATTCCGGCTGACGCGCCGCATATGGACAACGCGCTGAAGTTCATCAACTTCCTGCTGCGCCCGGATATCGCGGCGGAAATCACCTCTGAAATCAAGTTCCCAAGCGCCGTGAAGGCGGTGCGAAACCTTGTCTCGGCCGATATCGCCAATGACACGATGATTTACCCCTCCGACGCGGACCGCAGCCGTCTGATCCTCGAACAGGATGTTCCCCCGGCGATCACTCGCCTGATCAACCGGGAATTCACCGAACTCAAAGCCGGACGCTAAGCGGCCTCTCCCCGAACATTTCAATAACAACGCCCCCGCCGCCAGGCGGAGGGTGCGGGAAAGTCATGCCCTGAAGAGCAATAAACACAAAGGAGATGGAGATGAAGGCACTGTTAGGAGCTGCGCTGCTTGCAGCTTTACCCCCGGCAGCATGGGCCGCTTCGGCCAGCGACAGCGATGCGGCGGCGCGGCTGGAAGCCCTGCAGCATAAGGTCGAAGCTTTGGAGAATGCGCTCAAGAACGCCGGTATCACGCCCTCCGGCGAATCCGCGCGGGCGGACGAGAGCGAAGAGATCAAGCAGCGCTTGAACAAGCAGGAATTGATGCTGCAGTCGCTCACCGATGCCGCCAGCACCGGGCCCATCGCCGGCCTGTCGGTCACCGGTTATCTGGACCCGGTCTACCTCTATAACGCCAACGCGAAAGACAGCGGCTTCCACTTCCTGGACCACAGCAACAATTACAGCTACTACAACAGCTCGATCGGCGACGTATACCTGGACATCAAGAAGGTTTTCGGCACCGGCCCCACCGCGCCCTTCGCCGAGATCCAGATCATGCCCAACCGCGGCGCCGGCAACGTCACCCTGGACGGCGGGTCCGGAGGCGGGCTATTCAACGCCGCCCAAATCACCTTGCCCTTGAGCAGCACCCAGCAGATCATCGCCGGCCTGATGCCCAGCGTGTCCGGCTATGAATATCAGCAGTCCAACATCCTTCCTACGCTAACCCATAACCTGCTCTACGATTTCAGCGTGCCGGGCTATTTTGTCGGCCTGGGCTATACCGGTTGGACCGACAGCGGCGATTACACCTGGAAAGTGCTGCTAGGCAATGAACAGAATCGCACCCATCCCAACCGGGCTGAGAATGCCGACGGCGGAGCGCAAAGCAACCGAACGCCAACGCTGACATGGCGAATCGACAAGGTAAAAGGGCTGTGGGACTGGGGCTGGTCCGCGGCGCTGGGGAGGCAATCGGTCTACACCGGCAATGCGCAGAGCAGTTGCCCCGCCGGCCGCTACGGCTTGAACTGCCTGAGCGACAAACCGTTCACGCCCTATATGTTCACCGAGTTCGACGCCGCCTACGTGGCTGCCGATTTCACATTCAACGCTGAGCTGGACTTCGGCCGTCAAAAATCCGCGGCCTGGAACGGCGGGGATGCCGGCTGGTGGGGCGCATCGCTGCTGGCCGTGCGCAAGTGGAGCTTCGCACCGATCGGCCTGCTTGGATCCGCTCTGCGCTGGGACTACCTGGATACCGGCCGCAACGGAGGCGGCGCCGGCACCACCTATACCGGCGGCACGGCGCTGAGTGGCATGCAGGCCTCCGCCGGCACCGACGGCGTCAACGGCTTCGGCATCGCCCCGGCCTGTTTGGCCGCCTCCAGCAACGGCGGGCTGGATTGCCGCGGCGCCAGACGTCAGGACGTGGCGCTGGACTTCATGCTCTACCCCACCTCGCAACTCACCGTGAAGTTCGAATATCGACACGACTGGGCGGATCAGGCGGTGTTCCAGAGAAGCGACGGCAGCTGGAGCAAAAGCAACAACCTGATCGGCAGCAGCCTCATCTACACCTTTTGATCTGAGAACGTGTTTACGATCTCGCGAGCTAAGGCGAGACAAGGCGAAAACGAGCGAAAAAGCGGAATGTACACGTGGTACATGAGCATTTTGAGCTTGGTTTCAACGCCGTATCGCCGACGCGCAGCAGATCGTAAACAGGTTCTGAGCGCCCCCGCGCCTGCTTGCCCTGCATCCCCTCGGATGCAGGGATTTTTTCCCCAACGGTTTGCAACCATGAATGTTAACAGCCCCGGCGTCCGCTTCAGGAAGGCGCAAAGGGACGGCCGCACCTTAATTTCTATAAAGAGAGGTAGAAAAGATCATGACCATGCCCATGAGCCATCGAGAGAAGGAAGCCATCCACGCATCGAAGGCGGATTTCGTTCAAATCATCGACGTCGTCAAGAAGTTCGGCGACGCGACTGCGGTCAATCATGTCAACCTCAGCGTGGCCAAAAACGAGCTCTTCGCTCTATTGGGCAGTTCGGGCTGCGGCAAGTCGACGCTGTTGCGCATGCTGGCCGGCTTCGAACACCCCACTTCCGGCCGCGTGCTGATCGATGGCGACGACTTGGCAAAAATCCCGCCTTACCGGCGCCCGGTCAACATGATGTTCCAGTCCTACGCGCTGTTCCCGCACATGTCGGTGGAAGGCAACGTCGCCTTCGGCCTCAAGCAGGAAGGCCTGCCCAAAAACGAGATCCGCGACCGTGTCGACGCCGTGCTCGAACTGGTGCAGATGCGCAAGTTCGCCAAGCGCAAGCCGCATCAGTTGTCCGGCGGTCAGCAACAGCGCGTGGCCCTGGCTCGCTCCCTGGTCAAGCGCCCGAAACTGCTGCTGCTGGACGAACCCATGTCCGCGCTGGACAAGCAAATCCGCCAAGCCACCCAGATGGAGCTGGTCAATATTCTGGATAAGGTGGACGTCACCTGCGTGATGGTGACGCACGATCAGGAAGAAGCCATGACCATGGCCAACCGCCTGGCGGTGATGAGCGAGGGCGCGATCATCCAGATCGGCACCCCGCATGAAGTGTATGAGTACCCGAACAGCCGCTTTACCGCCGAATTCATCGGCTCCACCAACCTGTTCAAGGGCAAGGTGGTGGAAGACGAAGCTGACCACGTGTTCATTGATGGCCCGGACCTCAAAACCCGGCTGTTCGTCAGCCACGGCATCACCGGCCCGCTTGGCATGGACGTGAGCGTATCGGTGCGCCCTGAGCGCATCAACGTCACCCGCGCCAAGCCGGAGCAACAATACAACTGGGCGCAGGGCACGGTTTCCAACCTGGCCTACATGGGCAGCTACACGCTGTTCCACGTCACCCTGGAAAACGGCAAGGTGGTGATCGCCAACGTGCCGAGCCTGGCCCTGATGCGGGACGACGCTCCGTCCTACGACGACGAGGTGTTCGTCAGCTGGACCGAAACCAGCGCCGTGGTGCTGAGCAAATGAAAAAGGGGATCCAACGCTGGCTGCCTTCGGGCCGTACCGGGGTGATCGCCGTCCCCTTTGTGTTTCTGGCGCTGTTCTTTCTGCTGCCGTTCATGCTGGTGCTGTGCATCAGCTTCGCCCAGCAGCGGATCGGCGTGCCGCCGTACACCACGCTGTTTGAGATGCAGGACAATATCTTGCGGATCCAGCTCAACCTGGACCACTACGTGTTCATGTTGCACGACGACCTGTATCTGGCGACTTACCTGTCCTCGGTCAAGATGGCGGCGGTGTCCACCCTGCTGTGCCTGCTGATTGGCTACCCGATGGCCTATTACATGGCGCGGGCGGCCGAGAGCATGCGCAACACCCTGATGATGCTGGTCATGCTGCCGTTCTGGACGTCCTACCTGGTCCGCGTGTACGCCTGGATCGGCATCCTGAAAAACGAAGGCTTCCTCAACAACTTCCTGATGTGGCTGGGCGTGATCCATGAGCCGCTGCGCCTCTACCACACCAACTGGGGCGTCTACATCGGCATGGTGTTCTCCTACCTGCCGTTCATGATCATGCCGCTGTACGCCCACTTGGTGAAGATGGACCTGCTCCAGCTGGAGGCGGCCTACGACTTGGGGGCCAAGCCGTGGCAGGCCTTCGTCAAGGTCACGCTGCCGCTGTCCAAGAACGGCATTATCGCCGGCAGCCTGCTGGTGTTCATCCCGGCGGTGGGCGAGTACGTGATTCCGGAACTGCTGGGCGGCTCCGATACGCTGATGATAGGCCGCGTGATGTGGGGCGAGTTCTTCAACAATATGGATTGGCCGATGGCGGCGACGGTGACCTGCACGATGGTGCTGCTCTTGCTGGTGCCGATGGCCTTGTTCCAGCACTACCAGCTGAAAGATATGGAAGGGGATCAACCATGATCAAGCCGAGCAAACCACTGTCGTATACCGTGCTTGGACTGGGTTACGCCTTCCTCTACCTGCCCATCGTGCTGCTGGTGATCTACTCGTTCAACGAATCCAAGCTGGTCACCATATGGTCCGGCTTCTCCACCAAGTGGTACGCCGCGCTGCTGGAGGACGACGAACTACTGAGCTCGGCCTGGCTGAGCTTGAAGATCGCCGTGCTGACCGCCAGTTCTTCCGTGGTGATCGGCACCGTGGCCGGCTACGTGCTGGCTCGTTTCGGCCGCTTCCGCCTGTTCCCGCTGTTCGCCGGCATGATCAGCGCGCCGCTGGTGATGCCGGAAGTGATCATCGGCATCTCCATCCTGCTGTTGTTCGTCAATCTGGAGAACTTCGTGGGCTGGCCGCAGGGCCGAGGACTCACCACCATCTGGATCGGTCACACGGTGCTGTGCGTGTCCTACGTCGCCATCATCGTGCAGTCCCGAGTGCGGGAACTGAGCCTGCCGCTGGAGGAAGCGGCGATGGGTCTGGGCGCCACCCCGTTCAAGACCTTCTTCGTCATCACCCTGCCGCTGATCGCTCAGGCGCTGGTGTCCGGCTGGCTGCTGTCATTTACCTTGTCGCTGGATGATCTGATTACCTCGGCGTTTTTGTCCGGACCCGGCTCCACTACCCTGCCGATGGTGATCTTCTCACGCGTGCGCCTCGGTCTGAATCCGGAGATGAACGCGCTGGCTACGGTCTTCATCACACTGGTGACCGTGGGCGTGGTGGCCGCCAATCAGCTGATGAGGGCACAGGAACGCCGCCGCGCCGAAGAAATGCGCATGGCTTTTGCACAAGATTGACAAGGTGCTCGGTCAATCAAGCAGGCGAGGATGGTGCCCTAAGAGCGGCTAACAAACCCCTGATGCTGCGTTGCGCCGACTTGCCGTACTCAAGTACTGCCTGCGTCGGCGCGCCTTGCCTCAGCCGTGAAACTGAGTTTGTTAGCCGCTCTAAACGGCAAGCCCCGCCTGCCACCTCTCTCTACCCCCGCTTAAGCTGCTCCAACATCTCCTGCCACAGTTCCCGGTACACCGGATTGCTGGCGCCTTCGCCATGTCCGGGATTGTCGGCGTTGGGGCGGCGTATCGGTTTGTTCAGCGCGAACTGGTGGTCCGCCGGGATGCGCATGGCGTTATAGGAGAGGCGGATGGCGGAGGCGAAGTTCTCCTGCACGTGATAGGTGCCGAACAATCTGTCCGGCGGCGTCGCGCCGGGGGCGGCGTACCAGGAAGCGATGCGGTTGTTGGCGCGCATGTCCCAGCCGCCGGAAAAGTCGATCACGCCCCGGACCGCCACGCGCTTGGCGATGTAGGCGGCCATGCCGCCGCCTTGGGACTGCCCGGACAGCACGATCTTGCTCCAGTCTACGGCTTGCTTGTCCAGGTACTGTTCCCAACGGCCTTGGGGATCGGTTTTGGACAGGTAGCGCAACAGAGCGGCCAGCCGATAAACAATGGCGTCTTTGGGTTTGTCCTGGATCAGCGCGGTGGTGTTTTCCCCAAAGGCGCGCTTCTGGCGCATTTGTTCCGCGCAGTCCGGATTGCTTGCCAGCACTGGCCGGGTGCAAACCTGGGAAACAGCCGGCGTGTCGATATAGGACAGGATGATGAAGCGGTAGCCCTGGGCCAGCGCGGTGTCGATGAAAGCCTGTTCGCCCACCACGGTGCGTGTGGTTTCGCCGCCGGTTCCTGGCAGGAAGACCAGCAGCGGCGCGCGTCCGCCCTTCTCCGCCGAAAAAACGATATGCGGCCCGCTGTTCGCCACAATCCCGCCATCGGTATCCGTGGGAAAAATATCCTTGCGGACGGCGTCCGCCCATGCCGCCGTGGCGGCACTGAGCAGCAGCGCCGCCGCGGCCGTCTTGCCGGCCCATTTCCAAACTGTCATTGCATTCCTCGCATCTTAAATAAGAGCGGCTAACAAACTCAGTTTCACATCTGAGGCAAGGCGCGCCAACGCAGGCAGTACTTGAGTACGATAAGTTGGCGCAACGCAGCATCAGGTTTGTTAGCCGCTCTTAAGTGGGTTGAATTGCCCCGACTGCCTGGGCTTGCATGAACCCTTGGCTAGTTTTCTCAAAACCTGTTTACGATCTGCCGCGCATCGGCAGAGGGATTGTGCGATGAATGCCGGCTTCGAAATGCTCATGCACCACAAGTACATTCCGCTTTCTCAGCCGCTTTCGCCTTGCCTCGTTCTTGCTCGCGAGATCGTCAACACGTTCTCCGACTCTACTCGCGCTGTCCCGCGCACAAAAGCGCGGCAAGGCGGATTTAGGGCCAGAGTTTGTTTACGATTGTTTCTACGGAAAAGTTTAAGATATCGCGAGCGAGAGCAAGACAAGCCGAAGGCCGCCGGACAAGCGGAAGGTTGGCACAGAGCGCTTGACTCGGGGTCTTCATCAAGACTTCAGGCGCGCATCCCAAGGCACGTCCCGCACGCTGAGTATCCGGCAGGCGCCGGCGTCCGGGTGAAGGGGGTTTAGCAGGTAGTTGTGGGCGTTGGGAGCCACCGCGCTGGGCACTTGCAGCGCGGCGGAGGCCTGACGTTGCAGCCAGTGATGGCCCAGGCCCTGGGTGAACGCGGGCTGCAGGGTCCAGTCCGTCGGCAGGCTGGCCTGGTCCAGCGTCTGCACCAGGCGGTCCGGCAGTTCCACTTGCAGCAGGGTGAAGGTGGCGGGCAGAACGGCGACTTCCAGGTGCACCAGCACTTCCAGCATGGCGCTGGCCGGGTGGTCCGCCAGGTAGACGATGGGCTGGCCGGCGGGGTGCCAGCGGCCGGGCCAGCGCAGCCCGCCCAGGCCCTTGAGATCGGCGTAGCGGCTGATGCGCCAGGCAATCACGCCGCGTAGCCTTCGTTGGCTTGGTAAATCAGTTGTTCCACCAGCCGCGCGCCGGGTTCGGTATGGGCCATGTCTAGCGGCGATTTGCCCTCAAAACGGTGCAGCGGCTTGCGCAGCCATTGAGCGGCGGCGTCCTTGTCGCCGAACAGGTCTTCCGCCAACAACAGCAGCTTGGCCACGCGCACGCCGCGTTCGGATTCCTCGGTGTTCAGCGTCTGGCCCTTCTTGATGCGATGGGACAGGGTGCGCGGCGGGATGACGAACTCCAGTTCCCCGCGGCTGAGGCCGGCGTCCACCAGGCGTTCCAGCATGCCGGTGTCCACGCCCAGCTCCACCACTTTGGCGACGTCGAAATCGTTGAGCATTTCCTGCCCCACCAACACGCTCAGTTCCTGCAACAGGCTGTGTTCCACCATGGGCGGGACCGGCGTTTCCGGTACAAATACTTGCAGCGCTTTCATGGCCCCTCCTTGATTTGGCAATTTGCCCATTCATTATCGGCATTTTGCCAAGACAAAACAAGGGCGTGGCTTGGCCGGCTTCCCTCTTCTGACTCTAAACACAACAGAAGCTGCACGCCGGACGCTTGGATTAGACCGCACCGATCTTGACGTTTGAAAACGGCAACGCGGATTTTATGTCTTTTACATTGCAAGGGACATGAAAAAACCTCATATCGGCCCCCTGCCTGGCCTTTGCCTCCCGCCTAGCCCCGCTTGCCCGGGCATACACCCTATATTGCCGCTTTGCGATGCAAAAATAACCATTAGGACTATATGCGTGACGTGAATTATGATTGCGCCTATTCAATGAAGTCACACTGCTTCCACTTCGTCACGAGGAGAGGCGCTGGCATTGAAACGCTCCGTCGCACCGGCCTGTGGGCCCATTCCTGATGTTCCAGAGTCCCGGCCCAAGCTGGAGTTCATGCCAGCATGAAGCGCTGTGTCTTCATACATTGACGCAATCGCCAATTCATAGGCGTTTGCCATGAAAAAAGATGAATACCAGCACCAATGGGGGGCATTATGTTAAGTCAATTCACTATCGGGCAGCGCATCGCCGCGCTGGCGGGCAGCTTGCTGTTTGCAGTGGCTCTGGTGGGCGGTTCCGGCTGGTGGTCCTTGAACCAGATGGACGGCGAACTGACCTCGCTGTTTGACCAGAAGATCGCGTTCCGCTACCAGATGAACGCCATGCAAAGCAGCATGCTGCACATCCGCCAGGATGAGAAGAACATCTTCATCAGCATCGGCAATCCGGACAACTCGGACCAAAGCATCCAGACCAACAAGCAGTTGCTGGACAAGCACATCGCCGAATTCAAGAATCAGGCCGGCGCCGCCAAGTCCATGGCCATGGCGGCGGATCACCAAAAAACCTTCGACAGCATGCTGACCGGCATCTCCGGCTATGAGCAGGGCATGAACGGGCTGTACCAGAAGATCGCCAGCGGCGAAATCAACCGGGCCAATGTGGGCGACGCCGGCATCACGCCGTTCAAGCCCAAGCTGTACGAGGCGCGCGACGCGCTCAACAGCCTGAGCAAGCTGGCCGACGACTCCGCGCAATCCGCCGAGGACGCGCTGGCGGTCAGCATGAAAAACACCCGCAATATGATGCTGACCATCCTGGGCCTGGCCCTGGTGATGGGCGTGGCTCTGGCCTTCGCCATCGTCCGCTCCATCACCCGCCCCTTGCAGGCCATGCAGCAGACCATGCGCCACGCGGCGGAGAAAAACGACCTGACGGTGTCGGTGGATCAGACCGGCCGCGACGAAGTCAGCGAAACCGGCCGTGCGCTGGCGCAGCTGCTGGGCAATCTGCGCGCCTTTCTGCAGCAGACCCGCGAGGACGCCAAGCAGGTGAACGACACCGCTCACGCGCTGTCCGGCGTATCCAAACGCATTGCCGAGGCGTCCCAGGTGCAAACCGACGCCTCTTCGTCCACCGCCGCCGCAGTGGAGGAGATGACGGTGAGCATCAACCTGGTGGCCGAGCACGCGGTGGAAATGGCCGGCGAGGCCAAGAGCAGCATGAACGAGGCGGTGAGCGGCAGCGAGGTGGCCGGCCAGGCCGCGCAGCAGATGTCTGAGATCGCCAGCGTGATCAGCCGCTCCGAAACCATCATCATCGGCCTGAACCAGCGCTCCGATGAGATAGGCAACATCGTGGACGTGATCCACGACATCGCCGAACAAACCAATCTGCTGGCCTTGAACGCGGCGATTGAAGCGGCGCGGGCCGGCGAAACCGGCCGCGGCTTCGCGGTGGTGGCGGACGAGGTGCGCAAGCTGGCGGAACGCACCGCGCAGGCCACCGGCGAAATCTCCGAGAAAATCAAGGCGGTGCAAGGCGACACCACCACGGCGGTGGCCAGCATGCGCGAAGCCACCGAGCGGGTGGAGACCGGCGTGGCGCTGAGCGGGACGCTGTCCGAACGCCTGGCGCAAATCCGCGTGCTGTCCACTCGCCTGCTGGAGAAAACCAGCGAAATCGCCGAGGCGATGCGCGAGCAGAGCACGGCCAGCAACGACGCCGCCAAGAATGTGGAGCGCATCGCCAATATGGGTACGGAAAACGGCTTGTCGGTGGAGGAATCCTCCGCCATGGCGCAGCAGTTGTCCGGCCTGGCGCATGGCTTGGATGCGGCGATCAACCGCTTCCGCGCGGATTAAAAACAAGAAGCTCCAGCCCTTGAACGCCTTCTAAACATCCAGCCTCTCAAGCTTGAGGGCGCGTCCGGCTTGGTCCGGCCGCGCCCTCAGAACGTGTTTACGATCTCGCGAGCAAGAGCGAGACAAGGCGAAAACGAGCGAAAAAGCGGAATGTACTCGTGGTACATGAGCATTTTGAGGGCGTTTTCAACGCCCCTTTCTATCCATCCCGCCGAAGCGCAGCAGATCGTAAACAGGTTTTCATGCCACAATCCAGATTTTCGCCCGCCCTCTTCACCCATGTCCGCCCTCGAGCCGCTGTACGCGCCGTTCGCCACCTCTCCCGCCGTGCTGCTGTGGCCGGCGCTGTTCCTGTTGCTAAGCCGCCAGCTGCGCCGCCGCGCCTGGTTCTGGCCCTATGTGACGCTGTCGCTGCCGGGCACGGTGCTGCACGAACTCTGCCACTTCATGGTGGGCTGGCTGCTGCGGGCGCGGCCCAGCCGCTTCAGCGTGTGGCCGCGCCGCAACGGCCGGCAGCTGACGCTGGGCCAGGTAGGTTTCACCCGGCTGACGTGGTGGAACGCGCTGCCCATCGGCATCGCGCCCTTGCTGTTGCTGCCGCTGGGCTGGGGCCTGCTGGCTCTGGCGGCGCACTGGCCGTGGCTGAGCCCGGCGGCGGCCGTCCTGGGCTTTCTGGCGGCGCAGTGCTGGGACGGCTGCCTGCCCAGCAGCACGGACTTAAGCCACGCCGGGCGCTCCGCTCTGGCTTACGGTGTGCTGGCCTGCGCGTTGTTCGGCGCTTACGCGCTGCTGCATTACGGTTTACGCGCGCTGGCCGGACAATAAAAAACCGCCGGTTTCCCGGCGGTTTCGTATCAAAGGCACGCCTACTCTCAAGCCGGCGCCATTCCCACCCAGCCCTGCGGAATGGACTCCAACAGCTTGCGGGTATAGCTCTCCCGCGGTTCGCGGTAGATCTGGTCCGCGTCCGCCTGCTCCACCACTTCGCCCTTGTTCATCACCATCACTTGGTCGG